>DATING010000470.1:0-1506 GCA_035474555.1 Longimicrobium sp.
AGGGTGACGACAGGCAGCAGACGGCGAAGGCCCCCGCGGCAGATGCGCCGCGGGGGCCTTCGTCCATCCGGGCGGGTGCATCAAAAGTGCGTGGCGATGCCGACGCCCATGGTGAGCACCAGCCCGCCCACCTCCAGCGGCTCGCCCAACTTGGAGAATTCCGACTGCTGGGACGGATAGTAGCGGGCCAGCACCTTGAACTGCGGGAACACGGGCAAGGAGGAGACGGGCAGCGACGCCACGACTTCCCCGGCCACGCCCACGGCGGTGCTGCCGCTGGTCTCGCGGTCATCGCACTCGCAGTAGGCGTCCGCCCACGACCAGTCCACCATCCGTACGGCGGGTCCGGCCCCCACGCGAAGCGCCGCCGCTTGGCGGGTCAGGAGGAGCGTGGCTTCCGTGCTCGTGACGCGGGAGCTCACCGCCTCCAGGTATCGCGTCGGGTCCGCACCGGCGGCCTGACCCTCCAGCGTGTGGTACACGCCCAGGGCACCGCCCCACGCGCCGCGCATGCGGTAGTGCACGCTGCCACCCAGCACCACGGGGTTGGTGGTCTCGGCATCCCCGTGGAGGACGGTGCCCCCGGACGAGGTCTTCAGGTCACCGACGTACCCCTCGTCGCTCAGCGCCGCCCGCGCGATACCCGCCAGAGACAGGACGCTGAATCCCACTTCCGGAGACACGGTGAGCCGGCCCCGCGGCCGTTCGGAGCCGGGGCGCTGCAGGTCCACGAAGAGCGCCGCGCCAAACTCCTCGCGCGGAAACCGCGGGTTGGTGCGCCTCACGTAGTCGGGCGTGCGCACGCGCACCGCCAGCACCTGGCCGGGCTCGATCGCGCGCAGCGCGTCCAGCGCGCCCACGTGCTTTCCGTTCACGAACACCACCACACCCTCGGCGGATGATCGCGGCGCCATGCCCGCGCCCAGGAGCAGCCAGTCGGGCCGCAGTTGCGCGATGGCGTCGTACAGGGTAGGCGCGGTGTTGTCCCGCAGCTCTCGCCGCGTCAACAGTGACGCGGCACGGTTCTGTGCACCCGCCTCCGTCGCGCACGCAACGAGCACCATGAAGATGCAAACGAGCCGGATTACGCGCCGAAAACCAAATCTGTACATGAGGTTGATGAAGATCGAGAGAACGAAAGGACGGAGAGCGAAGGCCGAGCGGGCTGCATCAACCCGGGAGATGCCGGGCCGGAAAACGTTATGGCATGATAGGAGAGGAGCCGCCCCCGCGCAAGATTGTCACTTGGGACGCGGAGGGATCGCGCCATTCAGCAGGGCACCAAAGCGATCGTGCGTTCGTGGGTGCATCGCGGTGGGAGTGGTGTAGCCTTTCGAACCGCAACTGGCTTCAGGACAGGAACCGCGCCCGCACCTCGGGCGGCGGAATCATGCAGGCATCCAGCTTTCCGAAGATGCGGTACCGGTGCTTGGCCACCCGATCGTAGAAGAAGTCCGCCACGGGGCGCGGGACGATCCGCAACGGCCACAGCAGCGGAAACGGCGC
>DATING010000471.1:0-2525 GCA_035474555.1 Longimicrobium sp.
CGAATTGTCCAGCCGATGGCTGGACAATTCGCGGACGCCGAACGCTCGCATGGCGTGGCGGATTGCGTACCGCGGGTGTAGCGGCGCGATGCACCGGCTGCCCGGCCGCGACACACCGCATCCACCCTCCGCGAAACGGGCCCGCCCGCCCGGCCACGGCAAGCCGATCCACCGCATTTGTTTAGCGTTTTTCCTCCGCGGAACGCACGGATATTGCGCCCTTCGCAGGTGCCCGAGCGCGACTCCAGGCGCGCACCAGACCCTCCGGCCGCACGGGATGTCCCTTCCCTCCCGGCGGATTTTCACGCCTCCCCCTCTGGACCCATGCGACCCTCCCTGCTCCGCCGGCTCGTCCTGCTGCCGCTGCTGCTGGCTGCCTGCACGGACCAGCCCACGGCCCCCGGCATCGCCCCGCCTGGCGAGGCCGCCCAGTCCGACGCGCTCACCTGCGAGGCGGACGTTCGCGCGCAGTCCATGGGGTGCGACGGCTCCACCAGCGGCGGCGTGATGATGCTGGCCAACGGCGGCGCCCGCATGCAGATCATCGGCGGGCAGGGGATCAACGTGCGGCTGAGCTCGTCCAACGCCCGCTACGACTCCGTGGCCGAGATCTTTTCCGTGGACGTGACGGTGCAGAACCTCACCAGCGGCATCATGGGCACCTACCACGGCGACGACGTGGCGGGCATCCAGGTGTTCTTCCAGGCCGAGCCCATCGTCACCGCGGGCACGGGCGAGGCCCCGCCGGCCAACACCGACGGCGCCGGCGCCTTTACGGGCGTGCAGCAGGTCTACTACAAGTACGCCAACGTGCTGGAGCCGGGCGAGACGACGCCCGCGCGCACCTGGGAGTTCAGCGTACCGCGCTCGGCGGACCGCTTTGGCTTCGTGGTGTACGTGGAGGCCCCGCTCATCCCCGCCGCCACGCCGCCGGAGTTCGGCATCTACCAGCAGATGAGCCCCGGCGGCGGCAACTCGTGCGGATTGCTGGTGGATGGCCGCGCGTTCTGCTGGGGCCTCTCGTACGAGGGCGCGCTGGGGTACGGCGGCCGGCGCAACTTCACGGATCCCGTGGCCGTGGCGGGCAACCACCGCTTTACGCAGATCGCCACCTCCACCCACAGCTGCGGGATCGCGACCAACCACGACCTGTACTGCTGGGGCACCAACGCGAACGGCGAGATCGGCGCGCCGCCCACGGTGGTGGTGGAAGGCCAGTTCTACGGCAACACGCGCCACAACCCGGCGCCGACCAAGGTGCTGGGCAACATCTCGTGGTCCGCCGTGGACGTGGGCTCCGCCTTCAGCTGCGGGCTGGACCGCCAGGGCGCCGCGTACTGCTGGGGGACCAACGAGTTCGGGCAGCTGGGCACGGGCGGCTTCACCCCCACCAGCCAGCCGGCCGCCGTGACCGGGGGGCATCGCTTCACCTCCATCCAGTCGGGCTCGTGGCACACCTGCGCCCTCAAGGAGAACGGCGAGGTGTGGTGCTGGGGGATGAACCGGTACCGCCACCTGGGCGCCACGTCCGCGCAGACGTGCGACGTGAGCTGGGCCGTGTTCGACTGCAGCAGCGTGCCCGTGCAGGTGGAGACGACGGCGCGCTTCGCCAGCCTGGACGTGGGGGCGGACCACACCTGCGCGCTCACGGCCGCCGGCGTGCCGCACTGCTGGGGCCGCACGCTGATGATCGCGTCCGACGATTCCGACCCGCCGGACGCCGTCCCCGTCCCCACGGCCGTGGCGACGCCGGAGCCGCTGGCGCGCATTGCGCTGGGCGGCGACGGCATCTGCGGCGTGGCGACGGACGGCGACGGCTACTGCTGGGGCCGCGGCGTGCCCAACAACCCATACGGGCAGGTGGTGGCCGTGGCGCCGGGTTTCAAGTGGCGCGAGCTGCGCCCCGGGCACAACTCCTTTCGCTGCGGCGTCTCGCGCGAACTGGGCGAGGGCTACTGCTGGGGGAACGAGAACGCGGGCCAGCTGGGCAACGGCGGGCTGCACCAGGAGTCCCACCCCGCCGTGCCGCAGCAGCTGGCCCCGCTGCACGCGGGCGACCAGCCGCCGCAGGCCGGCTTCACCCTCGGCATCGGGGGGCGCGAGGCCACGGTGTTCGTGTCCGAGCCGCTGTGGAGCAGCAACAGCCCCATCTACAGCGACGACGACTTTGGGATCGTGAAGTTCTACTGGTCGTTCGGCGACGGCACCACGGCGGAAGGACGCGTCGCCCGGCACCAGTACGCGCGCAACGGCGAGTATCCCGTCACGCTGACGGTGGTGGACGGCTCCGGGCAGCGCGCCATGCACACCGAGTGGGCGACCATCTTCGTCTACGAGGGCGAGTAGGCGCCGGGGGAAGGTTCTACGGCAGGTAGCACGCGAAGGACGCGGAGAGAGGTTTTCTCCGCGTCTTCCGCGTTTCTGCCCGCTGCCGGGGATCGCGCGTCCTACCGGGCCGAAAAAGAAGTTGGGGTACAGAGGAACAGAGTAATACCCGATTCTCTGATTGATTGTGCATTCATGAT
>DATING010000472.1:0-2805 GCA_035474555.1 Longimicrobium sp.
GTTCATCGAGCACCTGCTGCGGGAGGTACTGCGGGTGGAGAACCTGCGCGCGGAGCAGGAGATCGCCACGCGGACGGACGCGCCGGAGTGGTGGCGCCGCAGCATGCGCGACGCGATGGAGGAACGGCGCGCGCTGGCCGCCACCCGCACCCTGGCCAGCCCCCCGGACCTCCCTGGCGGCCCGGAAGAGCGGCAGTCCCTGTTCCAGGAGATGGTGCGCGGGTTCGGGGATGTGCTGTCTGCCTGGCCCGCGCTCTCGGCGGCCGCGCTGGAGCTGCGGCGCTCGGAGCGGCGCATCACCTCGCCCGTCTGACACCAGGTCCGGCGGAACCGCGGATCTCACGCGGAAACGCGGAGAACGGGGAGAGCTGCGGAGGCGGCAACGGATTGGATCACACGATTGCCGTTGCTGTTTTCCATGGGTTCTCCGCACCCTCCGCCTGATACCGGATCGCTAGATTGATGTGCACGGGAGTTCTACTGCTGCCGCACAGGGAAGGACCTGTTCCCCGTGGCCTCTTTCCCCCTGTGTGAGGCCTTCTTTGAAATCATGAATGCACAATCAATCGGAAAATCGGTATAAGGCCATCCTCCGGCGTCGGAGTGCACGGCCAACGCGCACACCCGGGATCAGATCCATTCCGATGCGATTCGGGATGGCTCCGTTCCGGATCACGAAAAAGGGCGGCGACCGGCATCTGCGCCGGCGCCGCCCCCTGCGCGTTCTTAGTGGATGAAGCTCAGCCCAACGGCGCGAACAGGTCGATGCTGTTGCCGTCGGGATCGTACACGACGGCGTAGCGCTGGCCCCAGAAAGCGTCCCACGGCGGCTTGTGCCCCGCGTACCCCAGCCCGGTGAGGCGCGCGTACGCCGCATCCACCTCCGCCGGGCCGTCGCACAGGAACGCCAGCCCCATGCGGTGCCCCGTGGGCGTCTCCCAGTCCGGATCGAACGAGCGGATCACCTCCACCGTGTCCCACGCCATCCGCAGTCCGCCGGGGAGGGTGGTCTCCACGTGCGCCTCCGCGTCCATCTCCGGCGGCAGGTCCAGGCCCAGCTCGCGGTAGAACGCCAGCGAGCGCGCCATGTCGGTCACGACGATTCCGATCAGGTCCAGTCTGGGCTTCATTCCGTGTGTCTCCAGTCAGCGCGGGTGCGGTATCACGACCCGGTGAAGATAGCCCCGCCCGCGCCCGGCGTCTTGAAGAAATCGGACAGGTGGGAGGATACGCCCGCATCCATCATCCGCGCCTGCTTCGTCCCGGCGGGGATGGGGGCGGATGGAGTGCGAGGCGGAGGTCCGGACCGCGGCCGTGGTGCTTCCGGCTCTCGCGTTCGGTCAGAAGAGGTCCGCCAGCCGCAGCGCGGAATCGGCGCCGGGGAGGAGCGCGGTGGGCGCGCGGCCGGCGAGCTGGCGGAGCTCGCGCGTCATGTGTGCCTGGTCCGCGTAGCCCGCGCGCAGGGCGAGCGACGAGAGCGACGCGTCCCCGCCCGTGGCATGCGCCAGCGCGAGCAGGCGTTGAAAGCGGAGGATGCGGTGCAGCGTCTTGGGCGCGTAGCCCACGGCGGCCAACACGCGCCGCTGCAGCTGGCGGTCGCTCACGTGCAGCGCGCGGCCCAGCTCGCGGATGCGGCCGGCGGGGTGCGCCGCCAGCCAGCGCACCGTGGCGCCGATCAGCGGGTCCGCCGGCGGCACATCGGCCAGGTGCCGCGCGAGCAGCGTCCCCGCGACGGCCAGCTTGTCCCCGGGCGCCGCCTGGTCCGCGACGGCGGTGGAGACGCGCCGCGCCAGTGCCGGGGCCACGTCGCGCAGGGGCACGTGGCGGTCCTGGAGCTCGTTCGCATCCACCCCCAGCACGCCCGCCCACGCCCCGGGCCGGAATCGCGCGCCCACCACCACGGTCCCCGGCCGCACGGTAGAGATGAACGCGCGCGTCGCCGGCCCCGCCACGTGCGGCTCCCCGTCATCGACCCAGATGACGTCCATGCACGCGTCCGGCAGCACCGGCTGCACGTGGTCCGCCGCGCCGCCCACCCGGCTCGACCACAGGCAGACCAGGCGATCCCGCAGGGCGTCCGGCGGCGCGACCTCGCGATACTCGGAGACCGGCTGGACGGGCGGGAGCGTGGAGCGTTCGATGGACATTCGGTCGAGTACGACGGATGCAGTGGGGCTCACGGCGCGACGGTACAACTTTCATCGCGATTGGGGCCGGGGCAATGACCCTCGATGGCGCTCTATCCGATGGATTTGACCGCGCCCGCCGCTGGAAATCACCTCGAACGCAGCGACCCTCTGCCGCATTGGACAGAGGGTCGCGTGTGTCCCACTCAACTCACAGGGCGCAGGATCAGGAATCCTGCGCGCACTCCACCCGAGCTTACCGGCCGCCGCGGGCGGTGTAGCCCATCACGTAGCCGGTCACCAGCAGCGCCAGGGGGTCCGACGATCCGCCGGCCAGCAGCTCGTCCGGGCGCTCGCGCAGCATGCGGGCGATGGACTCCAGCCGCGCGGCCACGTCGTCGAACGGGCTGTCCGCCGCCGCGACGGGCGCGGCGGGGGCGACCGCCTCGGCCTCGGCGACGGAGGCGGCGGTGAACGGATCCGGCTCGGCGGCGATGACGGCTTCCTCGTCCGCCACGAACGGCTGCGGCTCGGACGCGATCACGGCCTCGTCGTCCGCCACGAACGGCGCGGGCTCCGGCGTGAATACGGCATCGTCATCGGCCGTGAACGGCGCGGGCTCCGCCGCGAACAGGCTGTCCTCATCCGCCGCGAAGTCCACATCGGCGGCGGGCTCGAT
>DATING010000473.1:0-7719 GCA_035474555.1 Longimicrobium sp.
ACGGTCCGTATCCGAATGGTTTCCTGTATGGCCTCCTGTGGAGGCATTGGCCATCATCGCAATCCCATTCGCCTGCCTCGGCTCGTTGGCTTTCAGAGGATCTGTGAGATGGGTTGCACAAGCTTTGAGGCAGTATCCCCTGGCGTTAGCGGCAGTGCCGTTGGCTGCTTTTGGGGTGGGTTCCGTGATGCTCCAGCGGGCAGAAGGACCGCGGTCGCCCACCAGAGCATCCCAGAACGTTTCGTACTACAACATCCCTGGTGATGTCTCCGAGTTGGAGGCACACATGACGCTTCCACCCGGGACAGCCGTCGCTGGAGGCACGCGGCAACGCAAGATCTTCAGACTGCGGAATGCCGGGATTTCAGATTGGGTTTCTCGCTGGCTATGCCGAAGCGACGATCCCGGAATGAATTCGCGCGACAACTTGGCCACTCCGGATTGTGTTCGCATTCCCAACACACCCGCGGGCGAGTCGGTTGACGTCGAGGTGGATGTAACGGTAGCCAATCGAGCGGGCAGGCTGGTTGCGTTGTTCAAGATGAGCGATGGCAAGGGTTCCTGGTACTACAGCGAGGCCCCGCCCGTCCGCATTGAACTGCAGGCAAGTCCAGATATAGGCCGGTGATTGGGCATGAATGCGCCTGAGTTGTGCACGAGAAAGTCCCCCTCAGCCGATTCTGGCGGAGGGGGATCTTCATATCCGGACTGCCGACTTATCAGAGAGCGCCTAAAGCGATGCATCAAAACGGAATCGAGAGCAAAGGCCGGACGCCTGCCGCGGGCGAGTAGATTCCTCAGTCGTTCCTCCTTCGGAATGACAGTTCGGGGCGTGTGCTCAAGGCAGCATCCGAGGCACGGCCATCATCCATGCGGCGCTGGTGGATGAAACGGCATCACCCGCGGCGGCCATCGGCGAGCTGGCGGATCCACTGGATGATGTGCGCGGTCTCGGCGCCGGGGCGGAGGGCGGCCGCCAACCGCAGGGCCGCGTCGGGGTGGATGAAGTGCGCGGCGAAGCCCGGCACCGCCTCCGCCAGCCGCTCCGGCGCCACGATGCCGGGGAGGGGAAGGGGCTGCCGGGCGAGGGCATCCAGCGCGAAGAGGGCAAAGGCCTGCGCCTCCGTCGCGGGGAGTGCCGCCTCGCCGAGGGCGGCGGCGGGGGGCAGGACGCGGCATCCCAGCCCCTCGTAGCGGGGAAACAGCGCCTCCTCCGGCGGCGGGCGGCGGTGCGCCTGGCCCAGCATCGCCGCGAACGGGGCCTCCGCGACGACGGCGTGCGCGGCGGGGCCGGATCGCCCCGCGGTCCGCCACCCAAGGGAAAAGACCAGCGCGTCCGGGTGGTACGCGCCGATGCCCCATCCCGCGTCCACCAGCCGCAGCCACAGCCGCGCGACGGCCTCCAGCGCGGGGAGCGCATTGCCGGCGAAGAGCCACGTCCGTAGCGCGGGCAGCTCCCCCGCGCGCAGGCCGAGCGGTGGCACGTACAGCGGCCCCTCGTCGTCGCGGCCGTCCAGGCGGCCGCGGCCGGCCCACGCCGGCACCGTCCCGGCGACGTGGCGGGCGACGGCGCGGAAGCAGGCTTCCTCCGCGTCCACCGCCTCCGCGGCCCACCCGCCGCCCGTCGGCAGCCGCAGCCACGCGGCGGAGCACTCGGCTAGCGGTGTCGCCACGGGCACGGTGCGCACGCCGCAGAACTCGCGCGGCGCGTCATCGGCCGGGCCGACGGCGAAGGGCTCGGCGGCGGGCGCGGAGAGGGTGCCCAGCACGCGCAGCCGGTCGTCGCCGCGGCGGGCGGGGTTCCAGGCGGCGACCGGGCTGCGCGCCAGGGTGCCGCGCCGGACGATTCGCGCGATCCAGTCGGCCCCGTGGCGGGCGACGACTTGCAGGCGCGCACGCACCTTGGTGGCGTACCAGGCCGGTGCATCCCCCAGCCCGTCGAAGAGCGGCTCCACGTCCAGGCGGGCCAGCGGCAGCGTCTCCGCGTCTCCCTCCTCCAGGAACGCGAAGCACTCGATGGCCCGGTCCAGCGCCACGCGGCGGGTGTGCACGCGCACGCTGGAGCGGGTCGCGGACGTGACGAGCGCGTGCTCCGCGTCGATGGGAACGACGAAGTACGTGGAGCCGAAATCCCGCTCCTCCGGCGGGGCGGGCGCGTCCAGCTGCGCGGCCCACCCGGCGCGCTCCGGCAGGTGCAGCGCGTCCGCCGCGGAGCCCAGCAGCTCGCCCCAGAGCGCCAGGTCCGCGCCGTCCCTCGCGCCGTCCGGGTCGCGCAGCAGGCGCGCGGCGAGCTGCTGCGCGACGGCGTGCGCGGGATCGCGGGCGGGACGCGCCCAGCCGCCGGCCCGCCCCAGCGCGCCCACCTGCCGCGCGGCCGTCACGCGCAGCGCGCGCAGGCGGTCGTGCCCGTGCAGGAGCTCCGCCCACGCCCGTCGGCGAAGGCGCAGGACCGCCAGCAGCTCGCCGGGCGCGGCCTCCTCGTCCCAGCTGCTTCCGCGCTCCATCTCCGCTGCCGCGGCGGGCTCCATCGCGTCCCGCAGCTCCTGCAGCGCATCGCGGGCCGCGGGGACGCGCCGCCGCAGCAGCCGTTCCGCGTCCTGCGCCCGCTCCAGCCGGGCGAGCGCCGCGTCATCCAGCCGTTCTGCGGCGAGCACGCGGCGGGTGGCGCGCGGCAGGTCCGCCTGGAACTCCTCGCGCAGCTCCCGCACGGCGGCGCGGACGGCATCCAGCGCCTCCTGCAGCCGGACGGCGGCATCCACCCGGCCCTGGAGGCCGTCCCAGCACCGCTGCAGCGTCTGCGCGCCGGGGCGGCCGGGCGCGATCTGCGTCAGCGGGCGGCGGAGCGCGCGGAGCAGCGGGCTGCGCGACTCGTCCTCCAGGAAGCGCTCCACCTCCTCCGCCGCCGCGCGCACCGCATCCGCAGCGTCCGGCCGCGCGGCCAGCGGCGCCAGGCGGTCCCCCGCGTCCCGCGCGCCGCGCTCGATGCGGCGCAGCATCCGGTCCAGCCCCCGCGGCACGCCCAGCGGGTCCGCCAGCACCCGGTCCACGCGCAGGGCGCCCTCCGTCACCGCGCTCACGGGCCCTGCCGCGCCGGCACACAGCTTTTCCGCCGCGCCTCCTGCACCGTGTCGTTGAGGACGATGGGGCGGATCTCCAGCTCGATCCGCCGGTCTTCCTCCTTCACCGAGCGGGATTTGCGTGCGGCTTCGGGATCCACCGGATAGTACCGGCTGCGGCCGAGGGCAGAGACCTGGCACGCTGGGATGCCGACGCTGTCGATGAGGAATTGCGAGATCGTGGCGGCGCGAGACGCGGAGAGAATCCAGTTGCGCTCGTCGGTGCCCTCGATGCTGGTGTGCCCGACGACCTGCACCTGGTCGATGAACTGCAGGACGGAATCGCGCAGCAGCGACGCGCCGATCGTCCGCAGGATCTCCCGGCCTTCCTGCTTGAGGGCGGCGAGCTCGGAACGATCCTTCCCAAAGGTCGCATCGCCTTTGATGCGCACCAGCAGGTAGTCGCCTACCCGCAGCACCTCTACGGATCCGCGCTTGGCGTTGATCCTGACTTTGTTCTCCAGCGTCTTCAGCGTGTTTGCTCGCGCGTTCTCGGCGCCGGCGCTGCGGAGGGCGGGGACGGCGACGGCGGCGAACAGGATGAGAAAGAGCAGCGTCGTCGCGCCCAGCAGGTCGGCAAAGGCGGGCCAGGGGCCGCCGGTGTCGGGTTCGTGATGCAGGCCGGCCATCTACAGCCCCACCGCGCCGAGAAGCCACGACACCCAATCCCCCAGGTTCATCAGCACGTACACGACGGCCGCCGCGCCCAGCACCCCCGCCATGGACGCCAGCGCGACGTCCCGCAGCGACGGCCCGCGCGGGGTCTCCGCCGCGGCCGCGATGCGCCGCAGCAGTCCCAGCTCGTCCGCGGGGAGCGCGCCGCCGCGGCCGGTCTGCCCAGGTGCGTGCACCGGCGCGTGCACGGACGCCTGGCCGCGGGCCAGCTCGGCGAACTGGGCGCGCACCTCGTCCGCCACCGTCTTCCAGCTGGCCGCCGCCCGCGCGTCGATGCCGGCCACGCGGTCCGCCGCGCCCGCCACGGCGGATTCCACCTCCTGCAGCGCGGGGCGCGTGCGCTCCACCGCCTCGGCGACGGCGGCCATGCGCTCCTCCACGCGCCGCGTGCCCTCCACCAGGGTGTCGATCCCCGCCCGCAGCGTGTCCGACGCCGCGGCGGAGCTGGTGCCCAGCGTCGCCACCCCCTGCAGCGCGCGGTCCAGCGACGCGGAGGCCGCCTGCATCTGCTGCACGGCCTCGCGCGACTCCGCCGTCCGCTCGCCGATGCGATCCACCAGCCCCTGGTAGCTGGCCGTGTTCCCGCGCACGGCATCCGCCAGCGACGCGACCTTCCCCTCCAGGCTCCCCAGCGCCTGCGCCGTGCGCCGGTGCAGCTGCTCGTCCTGCGCCGCCATCACCTCCGACAGCGTGTCGTTCAGGCTGCCGAAGGCCGTGCGGAAGGATTCGCTCAGCGCCTCCAGCGAGCCCTCGATCCCCAGGAACGCCGTGCTGGCGTTGTGCACCTCGCCCGCCGTGACGGAGAGCGTCTCCACGGCCGCCAGCAGGGGATCGGCGTTGTGCGTGCGGCGGTTGTCGTAGATGTACTCCGCCGAGGCCAATTCCAGCCGCTCCAGCAGGTTGCGCCGACCCACGGACAGGCCCTGCGCCATCAATCCCACGGCGATGGCCCCCACCAGCGCCAGCGCGTTGCCGCCGAACGCGTCCGCCACGTTGCGCAGGGGGCCCACGATGCTCCCCTGGGCCGCGCCGTCCGCCGCGCCCACGGCCTCGATCAGGCTGGGGAGCGCCGTCTTGACCCCCGCGAAGGTGCCCAGCACGGCCAGCAGCAGGAGCAGCGACGAGGCGAAGCGCGCGACGTGCCCGTAGCTGGCCGTGCGCGTCTCGGCGATGCCGCGCAGCTCCTCCACGGGCATGTGCGTGGCGCTGCCCTCCGTGCGCGACTGGTGCACGCGGCGCACGCGGTCGTCCACCAGCGTCTCCACGTGCGCGGATTCGCCGGGGCGGATGGTGCGCTCGCCGCGCGTGAACCGCGCCTCGCGCTCGCCGGCGGGGGCAAAGACGAGCATCAATCCCTCGCGCCTGCGATCCAGCACCCAGTCCACGTCGTCTTCCTCGCGGCGCAGGAGGTTCGCGTCGCGCCACACCGTCCACGCGGCGTAGCCCGTGAGCACGATGCCGGAGACGATCAGGACCAGGATGATCCAGTTCACGTGGTCCGACACGCCCAGCAATTCCAGCAGCGCCCGCCCCTTGTCCGGCCCGTTCATCAGGCTGCCGATGAACATCAGCGTGAACACCAGGTAGAACGCGGCGCCCGCGGCCAGGTAGGCGCGCGCCGGCCCGTCGCCGCGCTCCGGCAGGCCGATCATCCCCATCTCCTGCGGGGCGGACTGCGCGTACCGCTCCCCGCGCCGATCGACGGATGGGTGGATGGATGCGTCCCGCGCCGGCTCGTCCTCCTCCCGTGGCGTCTGCGCCGAGCCCGACGGTTCGATGATCGTCATATCGCCTCCGCGAGTCCCTTGCTGATCAGCTCGCCGCGCCCGGTGGCCTCGTCCCAGCGGACGGCGGCGGGGCGGCGCGTGCGGTAGGCGGCGTACGCCTTGCCCTCCGGCAGCTCGAAGAACGCGGCCCACTTGGGCAGGGAGAACTCCGTGAGCGGCGTATCCGCGTTCAGGTAGACGCGTGCCTCGCCGGACGGGGTGATGGACAGGTACCCGGCCGGCGGAAGCGAGCGGCTGACCACCAGCACGCCGTCGCGCACCTCCACCGGCTGGTCGCCGGGGCCGGGGCTCCACGCGGGCTCGCCGATGCTCCACGCGTCGCCGATGCCTCGATCCGCGCCCGCCAGCGGCCGCCCCAGGCTCTCCGCCCCGTACATCTCCGCGTCGTACGGCGCGGCGTATCCGCCGGGATCCCGGCTGGATTCCGGATGCGATCCCGCTGCGTACCCGAAGTCCGGGTTCGGCTCCGGCCGCCGCTCCGGCGCGCTCTCTCGTCCGCCGGGCTGCGCGGGGGCGAGCGCGCCGATCTTGCCGTCCAGCTCGTCCAGCCGCTGGGACCAGAACGCCCGCAGCGCCTCCATCTGCTTCGCCTGCTTGTCGAGCGCGTTGCGGACTTCCTTCACCGCCTGCACCAGCATCTGCTGCCCGCCGGACTGCGATAACCCGGGATCCTGTCCGTACGCGGAGCCGTGATCGTGGGTGGAGCGGGACCGGCGCCCGTACGGATCGCGCCGGCGCCGGCGGATCATCATCATCATCATCCCCAGGAGCACCGCGGCGATGATGGGCCCGGCGATCCAGATCCAGTGGAGATCGGGGAGGCTCATGGCTTCCCCCCGAAGTACTCGTCGATCATCCGCTCCAGCACCACCGTCGCTTCCAGGATGAAGATGGAGCCGCGGTATCCCCCGTCCTTGCCGGCGAGGGCCACGAGGTACTGCAGCTTCTGCGACGTGGCGCTGCGCAGACCCTCGCGCCCCATCGCCGCGAACACCCGCCGGTAGCGGTCCGGCAGCTCCGCCCACGTGCCGCCCAGGGGGAGCAGCCGCTCGCTGGCGCGCAGCAGCGACGCGTGGAACCGCTCTCCTTCCATCTCCCCGTCCGGCCAGCGGAGGGTGGCCAGGCGGTCGTGGGCGAAGGTGTCGGCCAGGTCCAGGCGCGTGGCGGGCTCCAGCGGCCGCGGCGGATCGTCGCCGCGCAGCTGCACTGTCAGCCGCTCGCCCACCACGGGGCCCGCGGCCAGGGGATCGGCGCCCAGGCCCGGGTCCGCCAGCGCCACCAGCCCGCGCGCCACCTCTTCCTTGGGCTTGGCGCTCACCTGCACGCGCACCGGCGGCCCGCCCTCCGCGCCCGCGGCCGCCAGCAGGATGTCGGAGAGGGCGCGGCGATACGCATCGCCCGGGGCGCCCGGCTGCAGGTTGGACAGCCAGTGCAGGTACTTGCTGCCGTTGCCCGCCAGGGTGATGGACTCGGGGAGGCGCGGGCCGTCCGATCCTTCCGCCGGCGGCAGGGCGCGGAAGGCCAGCCCCGTGTAGTGGAAGAGCGCGGCGAAGAAGTAGAAGATCATCGCCTGGAACGCGCGGAACTCGGGGGTGACCCAGAACCGCGACGCCTGCCCCGACTCGAACCAGGGGGTGCGCACCAGGTAGGTGAAGGCCAGGTGGATCTGCCCGTCCGCCAGGTACTTTTCCAGCACGTCGCGGTGCGCCGGCGGCAGCTCGTTGGCCTGCGCCCAGCGGACGAACGCGCTGACGAACGGGTTGGCCAGCCCCTCGCGCCCCGACGCCTGCTGCCGCGGGCCCGACAGGTTCTTGCCGCCCAGCAGCACGGAATCCAGCAGCAGCGTGCGCCCCTCGCCGTACGCCGCCAGGTCCGTGGTGCCGCCGCCCACGTCCATGATGACGTTGCCGGCGCCCAGCGTGCCCGTTCCCTTCGCGTTGAAGAAGTAGCGCAGCACGCTCCGGCTCTCGTCCAATCCCCGCTGGATGCTCATCCCGGCGAGGCCGCGCGCCTGGAAGGTCGCGTGCACGTCACGCCACTGCCCCTCCAGGCTGCGTACCTGCTCGTCGCTGAAGGAGCGGGGATACGAGAACTCGATGCTGACGTTGGCCGGCTTCACGCCCCGCCGCAGCGCCTCGGCG
>DATING010000474.1:0-4292 GCA_035474555.1 Longimicrobium sp.
TGGGCGAAAAGTGGCCGACCGTCGACTTCATCGTGGAATTGCTCGGCGCGGGTCCTGCCGTTCCCTACTTCTTCGTGCAGGTCCGGACCACGCGGGCTGGGTTCACCGCGCGGCAGCGGCGGCTCAAGGTTCGCGTGTCGCAGCACAGCCTTCGCCGGCTGGGCAAGCTTCCGGCGCCCACGTACGTGGTGGGGATCGATGAAGTGGGCGAGGCGGGATACATCGTCTCTGCCAACGGCGAATCCAACGTCCGGATCGCCAGTCTGCCCACGGCGCACCCGATCGATCGCCGGCGCCGGGAGCAACTGTGGCACGAGGTGTACGAGTACTGGAAGGCGCGGCAGATGACCGGCTTTCGATCCGCTTTCGCCGATCCGGCGTGGAGATAGGCCCATGAGCAATCCGCAGCCCTGGTTCGTGGAAGAACGGGCCGAGCACCTGGCCATGATGCACCTTACCCGCCGCGACGACCTGCGCGTGGCGCGGCACCGGGATGCATCGGGGATGGACCTGCTCGTCACGATCCTGAACGGCGGCCTGTTCAGCGGCCGGCAGTTCGGCGTGGTGCTCAAGGCGCGGATGGCGGGCCCAAAGCCGCCGCGGATGGACGCCCGGACGATTTCGCGGGAGCAGGCACAGTTCAGGGACATCCCATTCCCCGTCTGCATGTTCTTCTTCAGCCTGGACACGGACCGCGCCTGCTACCGGTGGGTCGTGGAGCCGCGCACGGACGACGGTGCGGCCACGCTCGACCTTCCCGGGCAGATGCTGTTTTCCGAGCTGGACCCTGCCTCGCTCGCGGCGATCGTCGATCGCGTGAACGCGTGGTACGACGAACGCGTATCCTGATCCGTCCGCCTTTCATCTGGCCATGGCCGCGATCCGCATCGACATCGACCAGCTCACCACGGCGCTGAGCGACCACGACTCCGAGTGGGTGCTGGACCTGCAGACGGGCGAGGTGCTCATGAAGGAGTGGGTGCGCGACCCCAAGCTGCGCGGAGACATGGGGCTGGTGCTCGACGAGCCCGGCGACGAGGAAGAAGACGACGACGGCGATTTCGATCCGCTGGAGTCCGAGCGCTTCGTGGCCGTCTACCCCATCCCGTCCAACGAGGGATTCCGGTGGATGGAGCGCTTCGCGGCGAGCCAGGAGAACGATCGCGTCCGTGAGCGCCTGCTGGATGCGCTGGACCGGCCGCGTCCCTTTCGCCGCTTTCGGGACACGCTCGCCGAGCTCGGCCCGGTTCGCGATGCGTGGCACCGGTACGAGGAGGAGCGGCTGCGCGAGGAGGCCGAGGCGTGGCTGGACGCGGCCGACATCGACGCGGAGCTGGTGGACACGCACGCGCCGCGGGAATCACACGGTGGAGAGGACGAGTAGCGAGATGAGCGACGAGATCGTGGTGCTGCGGAAGTACGGGGACGAGTTCTCGGCGCGGCTGGACGCGGAGATCCTGGAGGCAAACGGCGTCCCGGTGATGGTCTCCGCGGATACGGCCGGCGGCGCCTATCCCAGCATGGCGCTGCTGAACCCGGTGCGGCTGCTGGTGCGGGCGGAAGATGCCGCGCTCGCGGCCGAGATCCTGGACGCCCCCGCCCACCCCCCGCCCGAGGACGGCATGCCGCCCGCCTGACCCGCCAGCGGAACGGACGGCGCCCCAGGGCTTCCCCCGCCCACCCGATTGCGTTACTGATTCAAGCCGCTCCGGATTCTGCCGCGGCGGCGGGGAGCGCCGTCTCCATCATTTGTGGCGCCGCCGCGCGAGGTTGGATCCGCCATGGACCAGCGAGCGCGCCGCCCCCGGTCAGGACACGGCTGGCCCGGGCGTTGTATGAGATCTTGAGCGCGGCGGGCGCATGCCCCCGCGGATGAACCCACGCCCCCGGCGATCGGTCCGGGCGCACGCACCCTCCACTTTTCGCCCCACCCAGCCATGCGCGCATTCCTTCGTCTATCGGCCGCCGCGGCGGCGTTCGCCCTGCTCGGCGCGGCCCCGCGGGGCGCTGCCGCCCAGGCCGCCGACACCGCCGAGCCGGCCGCCACGCAGCACTCGCCCGTCTTCAGCCAGATGCGGCAGGAAGCGCTCACCACCCCGCCCGAGGAGCTGCAGTTCGAGGGGCGCCGCCCGCGCGTCTGGGGCTCGGTGATGGAGCTGGGGCTGCCTACCGGCCGCGTGGCCACTCTGGTGGTGTTCGCGGACGGCACCACCAGCCTGTACTCCAGCGCGGGGGGCGGCATCGTGGGCTCGGGCTCGCAGCGCACCGTGCGCCGCGCCTCCGACGAGTTCCTGGAAGAGGCCGCCGAGGCCAACCGCGGCATGGCGGACGCGGCCGAGTCGCCGCTGCCGTCGCCGGGGCGCGTGCGCTTCTACCTGCGCACCAACGCCGGCCTGCGCACCGCCGAGGCGGGCGAGGACGAGCTCAAGGCCGGCGGCCACGCCCTGAGCGAGCTGTACACGGCCGGGCAGGCCGTGCTGGCGCAGGTGCGGCCGCTCAGCTCGCAGGGCGGCGCCACCACGCCCTGATCACCGGGCGGCGGGATTGAACGGCGGGGGCGGATGCGCAGGATGGGCTGTGTATCCGCCCCTGTGCGTACAGGGACCCACCTTTCAGCAACCGATCGAGACACGTGGCGGAGATCATCGTAAGCGCGACCGCGGTGGTGCAGGCGGCGCCGGAGGTGGTGTACGGCATCTTCACCGATTACCACGACGCGCATCCCCGCGTGCTGCCGAAGCGGGCGTTCGGCGCGCTGGTGGTGGAGCGCGGGGGCACGGGCGCGGGCACCGTGTTCACCGTGGAGCTGCGGCAGGGGCCGCGGACCAAGGTGCTGCGGATGGAGGTGACCGAGCCGCAGCCCGGGCGCGTGCTGATGGAGAAGGACGTGGATTCCGACATGGTGACGACGTTCACCGTGGAGCCGGCGGACGGCGGCCGCGACGCGCGCGTGACCATCACCACGCGGTGGACGCGGGCCGGCATCGCGGGGCTGGTGGAGCGGCTGATCGCCCCGCCGCTCATGCGCCCCGTCTTTCTCGAGGAGATCCGCAACGTGGAGCAGCTCGCCCGCGAGCGTGCCGGCGCCGCGCGGGCGTAGTCCGATCCGCGCAGTCCTGGCGTTCCATCCAGGGATCCACTGCACGGTCTTTCGTCCAGGGCCGCCTTTTACGGATCGCGATCAGGTGGATCTGTGCCTCGGCGGGCTTTTGCCCCGTGCGGCGGATACCCTGCTTGTGATATGAGACAATGCGGACGTAGACGGTGCTGGAAGAGGTCGCCAGGCTGGATGATTGCGATCGTGACGACCGGACGCGGATCGGACGGCGCGCGGCAGGACGCCAGAGATCCTTGGCAGCGAGGCTGCTGCCGGCGAGGGGACGGCCATCCGCGTTTTTTGGAGAGTCATAATCGACGCGGCGGAGGCGGATGCTGGCCGTGGCACATCATCCACACGATCGCGATCCGTAAGCGTGTGCCCACGCCGGAACCCGGAGGCGTCGCGGGATGGCCGGACGCGGACCGGCGGCGCTGCTCGGAGGGAGGCGCTCGTCCTGGGCAGAATCAGCCAGTGGCGTCCTGCGGCCACTGGTGATGGAGGTACGCGGCCAGGGATTCATCCTCCGCGTACACCTCCAGCCGGTGCCGCACGCCGGCCGTCGTGAGCGTGGCGGAGAGCGCGCGCGCGAACGGCTCCAGCTCGACGAGCCGATCCGCATCTCCGCGGACGAGGTACTCGCCGGGTTCGATGCGCTCGAACGAGCAATCCACGCCGGACGCGGTCACGGCGCGGACGTACTCGCCGCCCGTGAAGAGCGAGGATTCGCGCACCTCGGCGGGGATGCCGGCCCGCCGCAGTGCGTCCGCCAGCGCGGCCGGGGGCAGGTCCGTCATCGCTCCGCCGAACATCAGCACATCCGTTGCGTCGTCGGGCATCCTGGTGTGAATGCGTGGGGGTGGATGAATGGAACCCGTCGAAGCTACGCACCCGTCCCGCGCGCGGCCAGCCACATCCCCGCCACAGACCCGCATCTAGGAGGACGCATGAACATCCGCCGCATCGCCATCGTTTCCATCCCCGTCGTTGACCAGCAGACCGCCAAGCAGTGGTACGCGGACGTGCTCGGCTTCGCGCTCCTGGCCGACAACCCCATGGGGCCGGAGCAGCGCTGGGTGCAACTGGGCATTCCCGGCGCGGAAACGTCCATCACGCTGGTGACGTGGTTCCGCGGCATGCCCGCCGGCTCCGCGCAGGGGCTGGTTCTGGTGACGGACGACGTCGCGGCCGATCA
>DATING010000475.1:0-2446 GCA_035474555.1 Longimicrobium sp.
GGGAAGTGCCGCCGGGGCCGGGGGCACGTGCACCGGCTCGGATTCCAGCCGCGCCACCAGGGCGGTGAACTCCTCGTCCGGCTCCACGCCCAGCTCCTCGCGCAGCAGCGTGACGTGCGTGCGCGCGAACCACAGCGCACCCGCGCGCTCCCCCGCCGCGTCCAGCGCCTGCACCAGGCGCACGCCCACCACCGAGCTGTAGGGATCCTGCACGGCCAGCCGCCGCCACCACTCCGCCGCGTCGCGCAGCCGGCCCTCGCGCTCCGCCACCTGCGCCAGGCACTCCACGGCGTGGGCGTACGCGTGCGCCAGCCGGGCCCGCTCGCCCTCTGCCCAGCGCTCGAACTCGGGCGCATCCCCCACGTAGAAGCCGTCCAGGAACGGGCCCCGGTACAGCCGCACGGCCCCCTCCAGGTTGCCCTCCTCCACCTCCCGCTGGAACTCCGCCACGTCGCTGCACACGGCGTCGGCGCCCAGTACGATCTCGCCGCCCGCGTTCACCAGCGCGCCCTCGCCGAGCTCCTTGCGCAGCACGTACAGCGACTCGGAGAGCGAGTGCCGCGCCGCGTCGGTGCGCTGGTCCGGCCACAGCAGCCCGATCAGCCGCTCGCGGGCCACCCCCCGCCCGCGCGCCACGGCCAGGATGGCCAGCAGCGCAAGCCGCCGCGTGTGGGCCGCTCGGCCAGCCACGGGCCCGGAATCGTCTTCCAGGACGGCGCCGCCAAGGAGGTTCAACGCAAACATTGATAGCGAGTTGATGCAGGAAAAGATGAAGTCGGGAAACGGCGTTGATGGGGCCCGGCTAGAGTTACCCGCGTATCGACGACAGGCGCAAGTCGCAGTTCGTCGCAGATACACGACGGGGCCGCCCCTGCCCGTGGAACGCACCCGGTGCTCCCCCCTCGAGCGGGAGGAACAAGGGGAGCGGCCACCCGCCCGGCTGGACCCGCGGAGCCGGGGCGGACCCCGGCGGCGGCTCCGTCCCCGGCCGCACCACCGGCACGCGTCCATACCGGCCGCGGCCCACACCATCCCTCCAGGAGCCACAACCCATGAGCGCCAACGATTCCCACCTGTCCACCACCGGCTTCGACGTCGTCGTCGCGGCCACGCAGGGCAGCATCAACGCCACCATGAAGACGTACCTGGCCAAGGTCACGCAGCCGGAGGTGATCATCTGCTACGTGGCCAACGCGCAGGGCGTGGCGACGCCCATCGACTACTCCATCCTCAAGAGCTACGCCAAGGGCTCGGACCCGTTCTCCGTGCCGGCCGGCGCGGACCCCGCCATCAACCCGGACCTGCAGAACCTCTTCGCCGCGCGGTTCCTGTTCGGCATCAAGGCGAGCATCGGCATGCCCCCGGGCTACACGCAGACGACCGCCCCCAACATCGTCACCCTGGGCGCCAGCACGTCCAGCGTGGGCTACACGCTCATGTGCTCGGAGTTCAACCTCGTACAGTACACCCCGGCCAGCGGATACGGCCCAGCCTCGTGGATGAACCAGTCGCAGCCGGACGGCAACGCGTGGCTCTTCACGTCGCAGGTGAACCTGAGCCTCACCAGCATGGATTTCACCTGCCTGCCGTCTGACGTGAAGGCGAACATCAAGAACCTGGGCGGCTACGCCTTCAGCGTGCAGCAGCTGCTCTTCGACCTGAACAACGCGGCCCTGGAATCCGTCCCCCAGATCACGGGCGTGGTTGCCGGCACCAGCCTGTACTCGGCACTGGAGAACGACTTCGTGGGCGCGTACTTCACCACCATGCAGAAGAACGGCGCCCCCGTGCTGGGCTACACGGTCACACAGTCCGACGCGCCGCCCTCCACGCTGCCGCTCACGGACCTGAACTTCTGGAGCGCACCGTACGTGGGGACCAACGGCCAGCCCATCACCGGCCTCACGAAGAGCCAGCAGAGCGCGTTCACCCTGAACTACCTGTGCTCCACCAACGGTGACACGCTGCCCGCGCCGCAGGGCTTCGGGTGGAACTGGGTGGACGAGTCGCAGGAGACGACGTTCGACGGCGTCGTGGCCATCAACCGGAACACGTTCGCCAACTACTTCCGCAACCAGCTGAACAGCTACGTCGCGCGGAACTGCTACCAGACGTGGGTGCGCGTTAACATGGATGGGCTGGACGTGGACTACCACTGGAGCGCCACGCCCGGCCAGACGCCCGTTTGCGCCACGCCGGCCACGGGACCCACGGTGCTGAGCTACAGCTACAACTCGTACGCCAACGACACGGCCGGGCTGGGCGGTGACATGGGGCAGATGACGCTGTCGTCATTGTTCAACCTGGACGTGACCTTCGCCGGCAACGTGGTGACCATCACGCAGCACCTGGTCATCTACACCTACATCAAGGTATTGGCCACAGGCGACGGGGCGAACGTGGTGGACGTGACGGTGACCGACACCTTCACCATCGCCCCCAACGC
>DATING010000476.1:0-2083 GCA_035474555.1 Longimicrobium sp.
CGTTCACGCTGCAGGACATCCAGGACTCGGCCGGTGGCCTGGCGGAGCTGAGCACCGAAGGCATCGACGCGGGTTTCGACCAGGCCAAGTTCGACCTGTTGCTGGCCCTGGTGGCGACACCGCGCGGCCTGGGGGGCGAGCTGTCCTACCGGACGGACCTGTTCGAGCGCGGCACGATCGTGCGCCTGCTGGGGCACCTGGAGCGGGTGCTGGAGCAGGTCGCGCAGGATCCCGCCCGGACCCTCTCCCGTCTGGAGCTGCTGGGCGAGGCCGAGCGGATGCGGGTGGTGGCGGAGTGGAACCGCACGGACGCCGAGTACCCCGACCGCTGCATCCACGCGCTCTTCGAGGCGCAGGCGCAGCGGACGCCGGACTCCGTGGCGGTCGAGTTCGAAGACGAGACGCTGAGCTACGCGGAGCTGAACGCGCGGGCGAACCGGCTGGCGCACCACCTCCGCGCCCTGGGCGTGGGCCCGGACGCCCGGGTGGCGCTCTGCGCGGAGCGCGGGGTGGAGATGGTCGTGGCGATGCTGGCCGTGCTCAAGGCCGGTGGAGCGTACGTGCCGCTGGATCCATCGTACCCGGACGAGCGGCTGCGCTACATGCTGGCCGACAGCCGTCCCGCGGTGCTGCTGGCGTCGTCGGCGCTGGCGGAGCGGTTCGCCGCGGCCGGCGTGCCGGTGCTCGACCCCGCGGACGAAGCGGCGTGGGCGCATCTCCCCGCCACCGGTCTGCGGCCGGCGGGGCTCTCGCCCGACCACCTCGCTTACGTCATCTACACCTCGGGCAGCACCGGACGTCCCAAGGGCGTGACGGTGCCGCACCGCGGCGTGGTGAGCCTGCTGGCGGACGTCCAGCGCCGCGCGCCCATCGGCTCGGGGGACGGGTGCAGCCTGTGGACCAGCACCAGCTTCGACGTCTCCGTCTACGAGATCTTTTCCGCGCTCCTGGCCGGCGGGCGGCTCTGCATCCCGCGGGACGACGTGCGGCTGGAGGCGGGCGCCTTCCTGGACTGGATGGAGGCGCGCGAGGTCCGCAGCGCCTACCTGCCGCCGTACTTCCTCCCCGAGCTGCATGACCGCGTCGTCCGGTCGCCCGGGCGAACCCGGCTGCACCGCCTGCTGGTGGGGGTGGAGCCGATCGCCGAGCCGCTGCTGGCGGAGATCCGGCGGAGCGTCCCCGGGCTGCGGATCATCAACGGCTACGGGCCCACGGAGACCACCATCTGCGCCACCCTCCACGACGTGCCCGGCACGGCACGCGGCGAGCGGGTGACGCCCATCGGCGCGCCGGCGGCCAACACCCGCGTGTTCGTGCTGGATGCGCGGATGCAGCCGGTGCCGATCGGCGTCGTCGGCGAGCTGTACGTGGGGGGCGCGGGCGTGACCCGCGGATACCTGGACCGCCCGGCGCTGACCGCGGAGCGCTTCATCCCCGACCCGCTCTCGGGCGAGCCGGGCGCGCGGCTGTACCACACGGGTGACCGGGGCCGCTGGCTGCCCGAGGGGGCGCTGGCGTTCGCCGGCCGCACCGACGCGCAGGTGAAGGTGCGCGGGTACCGCATCGAGCCGGGCGAGATCGAGGCGCGGCTGGGGGAGCACCCGACGGTGCGAGAGGCCGTCGTCCTGGTGCGCGAGGCCGCGTCCGGCGAGGCGCGGCTGGTCGGGTACGTGGTCGGAACCGCCGATCCCGGCGAGCTGCGCGCACACCTGCGGCAGAGCCTGCCGGACTACATGGTGCCCGGCGCGTTCGTGGTGCTGGAGCAGCTCCCGCTCACGCCGAGCGGAAAGGTCGACCGCCGCGCCCTCCCGGACCCGGATCTCGGGGCGGGCGAGGACCGCGCGGCGCCGCGCACCCCCACGGAGGAGATCCTCGCCGGCATCTGGGGCGAGCTGCTGGGGATGGAGGGCGTGGGCGCGGACGACGAGTTCTTCTCGCTGGGCGGCCATTCGCTCCTGGCGACGCGGCTGGTGTCCAGGATCCGCGAGGCGTTCGGCGTGGAGATGGTGATCCGCACCATCTTCGAGGACGCCGTCCTCTCCGCCCTGGCCGTCCGCGTGGACGAGGCCCTGCGCGCGGACGA
>DATING010000477.1:0-4187 GCA_035474555.1 Longimicrobium sp.
GCGGGGAGCCACGGCGCGAAACCGTGGCTCCCCGTCAGTGAACGGACCGCCCTCCCGCGGGGGGGCGAGCCCCCAGGGGCTCAGGAGCCGCCCAGGGCGTCCTTGAGGCGCTTGCCGATCCGGAAGGCGGCGCTGGTCGAAGCGGCGATGTTGATCTCCTTGCCGGTCCGCGGGTTGCGGCCCTTGCGCGCTTCGCGCTTCTTGGTCTCGAAGCTGCCGAACCCCGTGATCTGCACCTTGTCTCCGCTGCGCAGCGCATTCGCGATGATGCCGTTCTCGACTCCGAACAGCGCGTCGATGGCGCGCGTGGACTCGGCACGGCTCATGTCGGTGGCGCCCTGCAGCGCGGAAACCAGTTCAGCCTTGTTCACGAAGGAAGCTCCTGTCGTAGAGGGGGTGTGGATAAGCAAAACCCAAACGGCGGCGCCGTTCGCACCGTAGAGTAGGTGCACCCTCCGCACTCGTCAAGAGAGTTGCCGTGCAAGAAAGTCCAGCAGCCACGCCGCTTCCCGCCCACGAACCCGCCCTTCGCGAGCTGCAGGCGGCCCGCGAGATCGCCCACGCGTTCCTCACCGCCCGTACGCCCGACGAGGTGTATCGGCTTGCGCTGGAACGGGTTGCACCCGTCGTGGGCGCCGCGTTCGGGTGCGTGTACCTGCGCGAATCCGACGACGTGCTGCGCCTGGTGGCGGCCTGGAACTGGCCCGCGCCGTATCGAAAATTTCTTGGCGACATGCGGGTTCGCGTGGGTCTGGGCCCCACCGGCAGCGCCGTGGCCGGCAACCGCTTCGTCGAGATCTACGACGTTTTCCGCGACAATTCGCTGGAGGACTGGTGGGATGCCGCCCACGAGCTGGGCTTCGCCTCCACCGTCTCGCTCCCCATCGTCCTGGGCGACCAGCCGGAGGGTGCGCTCACCTTCTACTTTCGGAGCACGGACCGGCTGGACGAGGCGGACCGCTCGCTCCTGCGCCTGGTGGCCGACCAGCTGAGCGCCACCGCGGAAAAGGCGCACCTCATCGAGGACCTGCAGCGCGCCAACAAGCAGCTGCGCGAGCAGAACGTGGAGCTGGAGGCGCGCTTTCTCCAAGCGGAAGAGGCGCGGCGGCTGAAGAACGAGTTCCTGGCCAACGTGAGCCACGAGCTGCGCACGCCGCTCACGGCCATCATGGGCTTTACCTACCTGCTGCGCGAGGGGCACGAGGGCGCCCTGACCCCGCAGCAGGCGCAGAGCGTGGAGCGGGTGGAATCCAGCGCCACGGTGCTGATGGGGCTCATCGACGACCTGCTTTCCCTCGCCAACCTGCAGCTGGGGCGGCTGGAGGTAAAGCCGGAGACGTGCGATGCCGTGGCCCTGGCCCGCGCCGCCCTGGCCGGCCTGCCGGAGCCCGCGGCCGGCGTGGAGGTGCGCACCCTGGCCCCGGACGCGGCCGTTCCCGTGCGGACGGATGCCACGCAGGTGGTGCGCATCCTCCGGCAGATGATGTCCAACGCCATCAAGTTCACCCCCGCCGGCTCCGTGACGGTGCGCGTGCGGGTGAGCAGCGGCTCGCCATGGACGGCCGAGGCCCGCGCCGGCGGCGACGCGAGGCACTCGGTGGTGTGGGAGGTGGAGGACACGGGCATCGGGATCGCGGAGGGCGACATGGAGTCCATCTTCGACCCGTTCCGGCAGCTGGACGGCTCCGTCACGCGGCGGTACGGCGGCACGGGGATGGGCCTGGCGCTCTCCCGCCAGCTCGCGCGTCGGCTCGGCGGCGACGTGACGGCCCGGTCGCGGCCCGGGCAGGGCTCCACGTTCACCCTGTCGCTGCCGGCCGGTTTCGCGCCGGTGCTGGTGCCGTAGGGCAGAACGGATTTCGAGCCCGGGGGCAGAGGAAGTGCAGCGGGCGAGGGCCCCCTCCCCCCCGGCCCCCCTCCCCCGCTCCGCGGAGGGAGGGGGGAGAACTTCGTAGCGATGCGGCGTCCGCCGTGGCGCGCAAAACTGTCATTCCGAGGGAGCGCGCGACGGCACTCGCCCGTGCACGAGCCCGGCGCGCGACCGGGGAGTCTACTCCGCGCGGCACGTGCCCCGCGGACAGGCACGATCTCGCCCGTGCTCCAACCCTCCCCCAGGGGTTTTGGGGGAGGGTGGGCGAGTAATGCGAGCCCGGGTGGGGGCGCCTCGGGCTCCGCGCCGGTGCACAGTGTCTGATCGGCGAAGAACATCCGCGTCCGATCGACGATCCGTCACCCTCCCCCGCCCGGCCCAGCCATTGCCGAGCGGGGCTCATTTCGGCACGATGCGCATCCGCCGCGACCCGTTCGCGGCGGATGCCGACTTTTCCAGCCCTGAACGGACGTCATGACCGGCTTTGCATCCGTCGTCTTCGACTGCGACTCGACCCTTGTGGCGGTGGAGGGGATCGATGAGCTTTCCGGTCCGTTCCGCGAGCAGATCCAGGCCCTGACCGACGCGGCCATGGACGGCAGCGTGCCGCTGGAGCACGTCTACGGGCAGCGCCTGGACATCATCCGCCCCACGCGCGCACAGCTGGACGCGATGGCGGACGAGTACGTGCGCGCGCTCGTCCCCGACGCGCGCGAGACCGTCGCGGCGCTGCGCTGGCTGGGCAAGACGGTGCGCATCGTCTCCGGCGGGCTGCTGCCGGCGGTGCTGGCGGTCGCGGCGGAGCTGGGGCTGTCGCCGGAGGACGTAGCCGCCGTGGACATCTCGTTCGATGCAGATGGCGCGTACGCGGGCTTCGACACCGCGTCGCTGCTGGCCCGCGGCGGGGGCAAGATCGTGGTGCTGCGCGAGTGGAATCTCCCCCGCCCCGCCCTGATGGTGGGCGACGGAATCACGGACCTGGAGGCACGGGCGTCGGTGGATGCGTTTGCGGCGTACGCGGGCGTCGTGGAGCGCGCGGCGGTGGTGCGGGACGCGGATTACGTGCTGCGCGAGCCCAGCCTGTCCGCCGTGCTCGCCCTCGCCTGCTCCGACGAAGACCGCGCCCGACTGGCGGACAGCCCCTGGGCAGGCTTGATTGCGCAGGCCTGATCGCGCAGGCGGGATGATGCGCCGCGGCATGACCGTGTGGGGCGCGAGGTGAAGTTCTCCCCTCTCCGCGCGCCGTTTGCGCGGGGAGGGGCCGGGGGAGGGGCGCCCCGCGCGGGCACGTGCCCAGGCGAGTGCCGCACGAAGTTCTCCCCCTCCTGCCCGCGAAGCGGGGGAGGGGGCCGGGGGAGGGGGCTCTCGCCCGTGCCGGGCACCCCGCCACCGCGACCGACGTTCTCCCTCCCCCGCGCAGTTTGCGGGGGGGGCCGGGGAGGGGGGCGCTCCGCTGCCGGCGCGATCCATCCTTCGCGCCCAACGCTCTCCCGATCCATCGACCCTTTCACCGTCCACGGACGCCGTGACCGATACGCTCCACCTGCCCCCCGCGACCGACTTCGGGCGGTTCTTTCTCCCGGGGCCCACGGAGGTGCACCCGGAGGTGCTCGCGGCCATGACGCGGCCCGTCATCGGCCACCGCGGCAATGAGCTGTCCGCGCTGATGGCCGCCGCCGATCCCGTGCTGCGCGACCTGTTCCGCACCTCGCGCCCCGTCTACGTGGCGAGCGCGTCCGCCACGGGGCTGATGGAAGCGGCCGTGCGCAACGGCATCCGCGCCCGCGCGCTGTCGCTGGTGAACGGTGCGTTCAGCGAGCGCTTCGCCTCCCTCGTCACGGACTGCGGGCGGCAGGGCGAGCGTTACGACGTGCCGGCCGGCCACGCCCACACGCCGGACGCGGTCTTCGAGCGGCTGCGCGGGGGTGGATTCGATGCCGTGACCGTCGTCCACTCGGAGACGTCCACGGGCGTGCTGGATCCGCTCACGGAGATCGCGGAGGCCGTGCGCCGCGCGGAAACGGAGACCGGCGAGGAGATCCTCCTGCTCGTGGACGGCGTCACCAGCGTGGGCGGGATGCTGGTGGAGGCGGAAAGCTGGGGGCTGGACTTCCTGCTGACGGGATCGCAGAAGGCCATGGCCCTGCCGCCCGGGCTGGCGTTCGGCACGGCGTCGCAGCGGATGATGGACCGCGCCCTGACGCTCACCGGCCGCGGCCAGTACTTCGATCTCATCGAGTACGACGTCTACTGGCGCAAGCACCAGACGCCCACCACGCCCGCCGTCTCGCTGCTCTACGCCCTGGCCGCGCAGGCG
>DATING010000478.1:0-6302 GCA_035474555.1 Longimicrobium sp.
ATTTTGTCCGTGGGGGTGGTGGCGCTGGTGCTCTCGGGCGTGCTGTCGCTGGGGTTCAGCATCGCCATTACCCGCCCCTTGCGGCAGATCGTGGCCACGGCGCGCGCCATGGCCGGCGGCGACCTGGCCCGGCGCGCTCGCACCCGCCACCGCGACGAGGTGGGCGAGCTGGCCGACGCGCTGGACACCCTCGCCTCGGAGCTGCAGCGCCGCCTGGGACAGCTGGAGGGCGAGCGCGCGGAGATGCAGGCGCTCATCGACGGCATGGCCGAGGCGGTGATCGGCGTGGACGCCCGGGGCCGGGTGCGGCGCGCCAACCCCGCCGCCCGCCTCATCTTCGGCATCAGCGGCGACCCGCACGGGCTGGCGCCGCAGGAGGTCACCCGGCGGCAGGCGTTCGTGGACCTGGTTCGCCGCGCGCTGGACGGGGCGCCCGTGCCGCCGACGGAGCTGATGCAGGAGGGGCGGCACCTGCTGGCCACGGCCCAGCCGCTCCCCACGGGCGGCGCCGTGCTCGTGTTCCTGGACGTGAGCGCGCTGCGCCGGCTGGAGGACGTGCGCCGCGACTTCGTGGCGAACGCGTCGCACGAGCTCAAGACGCCGCTCACGGCTATCCGCGGCTTTGCCGAGACGCTGCTGGACCCCGACCTGCCGCCGCCCCTGCGCGCGCAGTTCACGGAAACGGTCAAGGCCAACGCCGACCGCCTGCAGCGCATCGTGGACGACCTGCTGGACCTGTCGCGCATCGAGACGGGCGGCTGGCGGGTGCAGCCGGAGATCGTCTCCATCCCCGAGATCGCCGGCGAGGCCTGGGACGCGCTGGCCGGCACGGCGGACCGCAAGGGAGCGCGGCTGTGGGTGGACGTCCCCCCCGAGTGCGAGTTCGTGGACGCCGACCCCAGCGCCCTGCGGCAGATCTTCAGCAACCTGATGGGCAACTCGCTCCGCTACATCCCCGAGGGGGGCACGGTGGAGCTGAGCGCCGTCGCCGTGCCGGGGCCGGCGCCGGGCGGGCCGGAGGTGCCGGGGCATCCGTGGGTGGAGATCGCCGTGGCGGACAACGGCGCGGGCATCCCCTCCGCGCACCTGCCGCGCATCTTCGAGCGCTTCTACCGCGCGGACACGGCCCGGTCGCGCGAAGAGGGCGGCACGGGGCTGGGGTTGGCCATCGTCAAGCACCTGGTGGAGGGGCACGGCGGCACCATCCAGGCGGAGAGCCAGCTGGGCCGTGGCACCACCATCCGCTTCAGCCTCCCCTCGCCGGAAGAGCAGGACGGGGTGGATGACGACGAGGAGCAGGACGGGGAAGGGGAGGAGGACGAGGCGCTTCCGTGACATCCGCCGTGACGATTCCGTTGCCTGTTACACGGACGTGACGGGATGGTGATTGCGTAGCGGGGAGATCGTGGTATTCTGCCGCGTCTCCGCCGCCCGTCCGCGCGCGGAGCCGCAGGGCCCAACCCGAGCAGCCACGCGCCCCATGCCCGCATTCACCGCCCGTATCCTCGCCGTTACATCCGCCGCCCTCCTGCTTGTAACGATCCCGGCCGCGGGGCAGGGCTTCGTCATCGCGACGCCGGACTCCAGCGCGAAGATCACCTTCGGCGGCCGGGTTCAGACCATCTTCAACACCACGTCGGTGGATGACCTGCCCGTCGCGCAGACGGAGCTCCGTCGCGTGCGTTTCGGCGCCGACTTCCAGCTGGGCGAGCTGGTGCACGGCCGCATCCAGCCGGAGTTCGCCGGCAGCCGCGTGACGCTCAAGGACGCGTACGTCCGCCTGAACTTCGATCCCGCGCTGCAGCTCTGGGCGGGGCAGGCGCACCGCCCGTTCGGCGTGATCTCGCCCTCCAGCACCGTGCGCATCCTCCCCATCGAGAAGGGGGTGCGCATCCGCGGCGTGCAGGACGCGTTCGACGAGTACAACCTGCTGCTGAACCTGGGCTACAGCGACCGCGACGTGGGCCTGCAGCTGCGCGGTGAGCCCAGGGACGCCCCGCTGGGCCTGTCCTACGCGGCGGGCTTCTTCAACGGGCCGGCCGTGACGCGGGCGCCGGAGGAGAACACGTGGCAGGCGGTGGCGCGCGTGGCCGCCCAGCCCGTGGGCGGGGTGCGGCTGGGCGTGTCGTGGAGCCGGATCGACCACGTGCTGGAGGAGACGGACACGGATCCGCTGCAGACGCGCGAGGGGCAGGCGTGGGCGGCGGACGTGGAGCTGGGCTCGGACCGCGGCGGGCTGCACGTGGTCGGCGAGGCCACGTACGGCGACTTCAACCCGTTCGCGGAGGCGAAGTTCTTCGGGGCGCAGGGATGGGTGGGATACCGCACGGGGCGCTTCTCCCGCCGGATCGCGGCCGTGGAGCCCGTGCTGCGCGTGAGCTACGGCGATCCCGACGTGGACGACGAGGCGGACCTGGGCGATGCGCACGGCGGCACGCTGCTGACGCCGGGCGTGAACCTGTGGCTGGGCGGGCTGAACCGCTTCGCGCTGAACTGGGAGCTGTGGAGCCCGGAGGACGGCGAGCGCGTGCACAGCGTAAAGGCGCTGTTCCAGCTGGCGTTCTGATTCCTGCTCCGGCGCCGGCTCCCGTCGGCGCCCCCACCCGCTCGTTCCTCGCGACCTCCCCCAAAAACCCCTGGGGGAGGTGAACTACGAATCCTGCTGGGAGGCGGGCATCCAGCCGCGCCCCCACCCGCTCGTCGCCTCGCGACCTCCCCCAATCCTGGGGGAGGTTGTTCATTTCCCCTCGGAGCCCGTGCAGGCGTGGCACTCGCCCGTGACGGACAGTCCGCGCAGGCGGACTTCGTGTCGTCGTTGCGGCGAATTCATTCGCTCGGTCCGGCGGGAGCTTGCCTTGTGTAGGGAGGCAGCGTTCCCTCGGCGCCCCCACCCGCTCGTTCCTCGCGACCTCCCCCCAAAAAACCTGGGGGAGGTGAGAGCAGGGCTCCTGCCGAGACGCGGAATGTGTGCACCGGCCGAGAGCCCCCCGCACAGGGCCGCAGATCGGCACGACCTCCGCCCACGCCCAACCTCCCCCAGGGGTTTTTGGGGGAGGTGCGAGCCTGAGCGAGCGGTGGGGGCGCCGCTCGGACTCCGCCGCAGTGCCCCATCTCCGCCCTGTCCCATTTCGCTCTGTTGCCGTTCCGCCCGCGCTCCTCACACCGTAAACCGCCCCACCAGCGTCTGCATGAGCTTCGCCGAGCCGGCGAGGGAGGCGGCGTCGGCGGCGTGGCCGTTGCCGCCGGCAATGCGGCCGATCTGCTCCACGGCACCCAGCACCTGGTCGCTCATGGTGGCCATCTGCTCGGCGGAGGCGGCGTTCTCGCCGGCCGTGTGCGCCACGGCATCCACCATCTGCGCCACGGCGGGGATCTCCGCCGCCATGCGCCGCGCCTGGCCGGCGATGCCCCGGATCTGCTCGTGCGAGCGCTCCACGGCCTGGAGGATGTCGTGCAGCGCATCCCCCGCCTCGCGCGCCATCTCCGTGCGCTGCTGAACGGCCTCGCTGCGCGCGCGCATGGACGCCACGGCCTCGGAGATGGAGGCCCGCATCCCGCCCACCAGGTCCGCCGTGCGCGCGGCGCTGTCCGACGACTGCGCGGCCAGCTTGCGCACCTCCTCCGCCACGACCGCGAAGCCGCGCCCGTGCTCGCCAGCGCGCGCGGCCTCGATGGCGGCGTTGAGCGCGAGCAGGTTGGTCTGCGCGGCGATGGCGCTGATCACGCGCACGAACTCGCCCACCTGTTCGGACTGCGCGGCCAGCGTCTCCACCTGCCCGGCGCCGCTCAGGGCCGCCTGGCGAATCTCCAGCATCCCGTCCACGGCCGCGCGGACCACGGTGCCGCCGCGGCGGGCGGCCTCGCGGGTGGCGGATGCGTCGCGCTCCACCATCTCCGCGTCCGCCGACACCTGCCGCACCCCCTGCGCCAGGCCCGTGACGACGGAGACCGTGCGCTGCGCCGCGTCCGCCTGCTGTCCGGCGCCCGTGGCGATGTGGCCGATGGCGTGCTTGAGCTCGCGCGCGGCGGCGCCCGTCTCGTCCGCGATGCCGGCCAGGGTGCCGCTGGCGTCGCCCAGCCGCGCGCTCGTCTCCGCCAGGGGGCCGATGACGCCGCGCAGCTCGCCCGTCATCCGCCCGAAGGCGCGGCCCAGGCGCGCCACCTCGTCCACGCCGTCGGAGGCCAGGTCGTGGCGCAGGTCGCCGGCGGCCACGCGCTCGGCGGAGCCCGTGAGCCCGCGCAGGGGGCGCGCGATGCCGTCCACGATGCGGCTGGCCAGCCACAGCGCCAGCGCCGAGCCCGCCAGCAGGAGCGCGCCGATGCCGGCCAGCATCTGCCACATCAAGCGCCGCGAGCGTTGGTCCGTTTCCGCCAGCCGGACCTGCCCCGCGCGCTGGATGCGGGCCACGAGCGTGTCCATGGCGTCCGTGGGCGCGCGGTCGATGCCGCGCACGGCGGCGTCCACGCGGCGGTGCGCCTGGGGATCATCCGGGTCGTACTGGGCCAGCGCCTCGCGGTAGCGCTCACCCAGCACGCCGTGCACGGCCAGCAGCGAGTCGATGCCGGCCCGCAGCCCGGCATCGGCCACGTCCATCCGCCGCAGCCGTTGCAGGTCGGCGCGCACGGCGGCCTCCTCCTCGCCAAAGCCCTCCAGGTACTTGGCGAACATCTCGGGATCGAAGCCGCGGAGGAGGACGTTCTTCCACTCCTGCACCTGCTTCTTGAAGTGCACCTGGGCGCTGCGGGCGGCGTCGTTGGCGCGGGTGACGGCGTCGCCTTCCAGGGCGGCGCGGTGCACCTGCTCCAGCGCGGCGCGCACGGCCAGCAGGCCGGTGGCGCCCACGGCCAGCGTGGCGAGGGCGGCGACCACCACCAGCGCGGTCAGTCGCCCGCGGATGCCCAGCCGCGCCAGGCCAAACGGAAGGCGGGGGGCGCGGGGCGTTGTGTCGTTCATGGGTCGGGGACGGCGAAAGCGGCGCGCCCGCCGGGGGCCGCGCCGCGTGGATCGGGGCCCCGCGCGGGCGGGGCGCTCTCCGAAGTGAACGGAGGATGCCCCAATCTGGACCCCCTCCGTGACGGGGAGCGCCGCGCCCGGTCTCGCGACAGTAACGGGTCGTACACGGGTCTCTGCTTCACGAAGGGGTTGCAGCGCCGTATGTTTCTGTTATAGTTGTCTCCACCTCGCAGTAATCCGGTCCCCGGATGGCCCCGCGTCGTACGTCCCCTGCAAGTCGAGCTTCCCATGAGACAGCGCTGCCCCCGCTGCGGCCTGGCCGCCGACCGCGTCCCGTTCCCCCTCTGGCTTCGTCCCCTGCGCGTGCTCGTCCCCGAGCTCAAGCGCATGCGCTGCCTGGGCTGCCACTGGGGCGGACTCCGGCGCTGATCCGCCGGCGGATGGGTTTCGTGACACGCATCGTTACGTACGCCGCCTTGCGCGACATGGGCGGCGCGGCGCACGATTGAGCACGCTGTCCGTATCCCATCCCCATCCCATCGACACCGCCGGATGCCACTGGACGACAGGGAGCTGATGCTCTGGGCCCTCGCGCACGGGTGGTCCGTCAAGGTGTTCGCGGGCGATCCACCCGGCTCCCTCTGGAAGGATCCCGCCCGCCGCCGCTACCTGGTCCACGGCGCCGGCACGTCGCCCGAGCTTCCCGCGCTCTCCCCCGAGGTGCGCGCCCGCATCAGCGCGGCGCGCGAATCCGCCGCGCTCGTCCTTCAGCCGCTCCCCGCCGGCTGAATTTCGCCGTTCCCATCCCCCTCGCTGGTTCACAACCCCGACACGCGCGTTACGTCCCCGTGCCGTGCCCCCGCGATCGTCCGTCCGGCTGGTTTGCCGCGGAAACGACACGAGGAGCCACGGACCATGGGGATGATGGATACGCTGCACGAGGAGAACGCGGAGTTCTGGGCGCGGCAGTTCGCCGGCCGTTGGTATCGCGGCCCCGCGCACCTGGAGAACGACTTCCGCCGGTTCGCCGCCGCCTACCGCGTCCCCGCCATCGCCCGCGCCGACGTGCGGGATCGCGCCCGGATGCTGCTGCTGAAGGATTCCGAACGCCGCGCGGCGTGACGTCCGCCGAACCCGCGTTCCCTCCCGCGACGTCATCCGGGTCTCCGGCGCCGGCACACTTCTCCTGATCGCGATCGGGTGGATGATGTGCCGGGCCAGCCATCCGCGCCCGACGCCACGGGTCTCGTTCATCGAACCCCGCGGCCATCCCGCGACGTCCTCCAGGTGTCCGGCGCAGGCACACTCTCACCGATCGCGATCAGGTGGATGATGTGCCGGGCCAGAC
>DATING010000479.1:0-6243 GCA_035474555.1 Longimicrobium sp.
AGACTCCGGGTGGAAGGCTCGGCGTCGTGTTGTAAGTCAGTCCGAGGCCGGCGGTCGCGAGCAGGACGCCCGCGAGCCCTCCCGCCGCCAAGCGAAGGGCGCCCGCGCTACCGGCCACGCCAGTCCGCCTCTTTCCTGGGAGCGAGGAACGCCCCCCCCAGCACCGTCCGGCTGACCGGCACCGCGCCGAGCGAGTCGCCCGCCAGCGGCCCGCCCACCTCCGGCCGAGCACCGGGCAGCGCGACGGAGCTGTCCGACGTGGCCAGCGCCACATGGTACGCGCCTTCGAGGATGCCGGCCTCGGCGCGGGTGATCACGACGGTTCCGCCGACGCCGATGTAGAGCACGGGGGCGGTGGCCCCGCGCTGCGCGCGCACCCACGCGGTCCGCGGGTCCACCCGCTCCGAGGCGGTAAGGCGGTGGTACGGGCTGCGGACCCGGTATTCGCCGACCAAAATCCCGCGCCCGCGTACGAGGTTGGGGAGGATCAGCGTAACCTGCTCGGCGGCGGCGCCGTCTACGGCGCACACGACGGAGACGCCCAGCGATCCGACGCCGAAGCCGCCGCCGGCCGTCGGCGTGATGTGCTCCACGTACGCGGCGGCACCACCGCTCGGGGAGCCGCCCGGTTCCTGGATCGAACAGGCGCCGGCGACGCTGTCGCGGGTGATCCTGGGGCCGTCGCCGCCGCACGCGGCGAGGAGGAGGAAGCAGGTGGCGGCCGTCGCGGATCGGCGGCCGCCGGGTGGAGGAAGATTCATCGGTCGTGGGATGAGGGGTTCGACGGGAGGGCGCTCCAGAGGCGGGAGCGACGGGGGTATTCCCCGTCCGTGTGTTACCCCGGGACCTGAAGCGGCGCCCGGCGGCGGGGAGCCCGTTTACAGCTCCGGCCCGCCTGGTGAGCGCCGACGCCCTGCGGGGTCGAGAAGTGCGTCCACATCCGGCACCGCCCGTCGTACCGACGCCTGCTCAGGCGGGGAAAGGGCGGTCCACGCGCTGCGAAGCCGTGATCGCGTGTCGCCCGCGGTGTCGAGCCCGCGCCGCCGGTCGAGGCCTTCGGCCGCCACTCGCTGGTGGACCGGGAGCAGGTCGCGCAGGCGCCTCGTCGCCGCCATGGAGTCGAGGGGCGTGTCGACGGGGAGTCCCGCGTGGATCGCGGCGTCCTGGAGCACGCGGTCGAGCCGGGCGATCATGGGCGCACAGCCGGAGGCGTGCGCAGCCGCAGACTCGCGCACGCGCACGCCGCCCGGGAGCGAATGCGGACGCGGATGGGGCAGGAGCGCCCGAGGGTCCTCGCGGAGCATGCGGGCGGCTCGCTCGGCACCGTCGCGCAGGCTAACGGCCCGGAATCCCGCTTCGGCCGCGGGGGCGTGCTCCCCGAACACCTCGCGAAGCGCCGCGCGGAGGCGCTGCAGCGGTTCGTGGGCGTCGGCCGTGGCGCGCGCGAGCGACGCCGAGAGCTGGAGCGTGTGCTCGGCGGCGGTGTCCGCCTGTTCCACCCGGGCCTCGGCCTCCCGGAGCGCCGCCGCCTGTTCGGCGAGCGAAATCGCGGCTGCCACCGCGGCGGAGGCGGGCACTCCCGTTCCGCCGCCAGGTTCGGGCGGCGCGGGCGTGGGCGCTGGCGAGCGGTCACGGAGCCAGTCATCCACCATCACCCGCTGACCCTGCGGCTCGGGGAGCTGGGGCAGGCCGCGCGCCGCGCGCCATGCTCCGTCCATCTCGCGCAGGTGGCCGATCGAGAGGGTCTTCGGGAAGCGCGCGACGATCTCGTTCGCGCGGATGACCTCCTCCTCCGCACGTCCGCGGGTTTCCGCGAAGAACACCTCCGGCCCCGCCGCGTCGAAGACGCCGTACACCCCCTCGTCTTCATACAGCGAGAAGCGCGGCCCGGCGTCCTCTACGGGCGGCTCGGAACCGGCGGCGCCTCCACGGAGTCCGGGTTCTCCGGCGTCCGCCAGCGCATCACCCGGCGCATCTCCTTCCTCTCCGTCTCGGGAGCCGAGCTGTACGTGTAGATCACCGCCTCCCCGACGCGGAGCGCCCGGCGCTGCTCCCCGCTCATCGTCCAGCCCGGCCGCAGCAGCGTGGTCATGATGATCGTGGTGTGTGCGAACGCCGTCGCCATCGCCCACGGCTTCCACCCCAGCCGGCGGCTGTTCCGCCTCATCTCCTCCATCAGCGCCTGCGCGTCTTCTTCGATCTTTTTCCACTGCGCTTCGCCGCGCTCCACCACCACCTTGACCTGGTCCTCGGTGCGCTTGATGACGTTCTCCAGCTTGGTCACCATCGCATCCCGCGTCTCGCTGAGAAGACTGCCGTTGTCCTCCGAGACCGCCACCGACGCTCGCAGCAGCTGGTCCACCTTCTGAACGAGTTCCGCCGCCTGAAGGGCGACCTCCGCCATGTGCGCCTCGACCGCCTTCGCTCTCGCGTCCAGCTGCGCCGCGAACTTCGTTATCATGCGGGTCGCCGCCTTCTCCGCTGCCTGCCGGATCTCCTCCTTCGCGGCCGAGGCGATTCCCGACACCTCCCGCGCCAGGTGCTCGAGCAGCGGGTCCAGCATGTTCACGGATAGGGCCGGGGTCGCCGGCGGCGGCGGCGCCGGAGGAGATGGCGGCTGCCGGCGCTGCGGCGGCCGGTGGAGCACCGGGGGCGTTTGCTCCCCCAGGGTCAGGGCGAAGCTCGCCTGCTCCGGTGCCGCTTCCGCGGGTCCGCTCTCGTCCGGGTTCGGTTCCGGGGGTGGGAAGCCCGTTGGATCCGTGGGCTCGATAGGCGGCGTATGACTCTCCAAACCTTGCCTCCAGCTTAGGTCTCGATGCGGTTGACGAAACGGAAGAAATGGACGCGATGCCCCGGCCGTCCGTGACGATGAGCCCCCGCTGGCGTTCCTCCAGACGGTGCCCCTTGGCGGACAGGCGGGCTTCGAGGTCGGCGTACCCGGTGGCGCCGGCGAAATCGCTCGCGACCTCTTCCCTGGCCACGCCCAGGTACGGGCGCTGTCCCGTCCGCTCCTCGCGGCGCAGCACGCCGGCGCCACGGGTGACGCTTCGGTCGGGCGCGGCCTGGCCGGGGAGCCGGAAGAGGTGTCCGGGATTCTCTCGCAGGCCCAGCTCGCGCTCCTGGATCCGGAGGGACTGCTCGACGGCCCGCATGGAGAAAGGGGTCTTCCACACCCGGCCCGTCCGCGGGTGGACGCGGTTTACCATGAGGTGGAAGTGCGGGTGCTCGCGGTCGTTGTGGGCGACGACGACGGCCTGGTGCGCCAGGAGCCCCAGGTCGGCAAGGAGCCGGTCCGCGACCCGGCACATCAGCGCCCGGTCCACCGGGTCGGCGGGATCGAAGCTGACCGACAGGTGATAGACCGGCTCTCGCGTCCGCGACGCGGATGCGAGAGCCGCCATGACGGCCGCGGCGTCGTGGACCGCCGGTGCCCATACGTTCTTCGCCTCCAGCCACTCGATGCGGCCGGCCTTCGTGCCGTCCGTCCCGAGGTCGAGGTAGGCGGCGAGCTCCCGGAAGCTGGACGCGTACGCCTCGTGGCCGATCATCGCTCGGTGACGGCGGCGAGGATCTCCCGGAGCGCGTTCGTCGCCGCGTCGGCTTCGGCCCCGAATCCGGCAGCGTTCGCCCTGTCTATCATTTCCTGGATGGGCACGAACGCATCGGACACGCGGGCGATCCTGCCCACGGGGAGAGTCCAGCCCGCGACGAGCGTGCGCCGCGCGTACTCGGCGGGACTCGGGTACCCGCGCGCGCGCTCCCGGATCACCCGCTGCTCGTCGGGTGACACCCTGAACTTGAACGTCAGGGTTCGCAGGCCGGGGCGGCCGTTCTTCCGCTTGTTAGTCTTGGTTTGCAACGGGCACGTACGGCGTGCGGTGGGCCCTCTCGGGACTGCTGGCCTCCGCCCATCCGCGGCCGCGCAGCATGACGCGGAGGCACCTGGCTGATACCCCGGGTCGCGGCACCGCGCCGTCCGTGGGCGGAGCCTCTGGGCACCAAGGGCACCGGGGACGTCCCGGGGGCTCCGGGATGGCTGCCGGGGCGACGGAGGGCCCGCTCGGGACTGCTGGCCTCCCCAGGACCGGGGGTGTCAGCGACGGTCCCCGGGCTGGTGCTTCCCCGGTGGAGTGTGGCGGCGCCGGGCGGCGGGATCCCGTGCACCGATACGGAAGGCTCCCGGGACGCCGGGGGCGCACCGGGGTGACGCGATCCAGACCGGATGGATGATGCAGGGCCCGCTCGGGACTGCTGGCCTCCCCGCGACCTGGGCCCGCCCTGGCCGTGGGTGGAGGCCGGCGGCGGCACGGCGGGTTACGTGGGTGGGTCTGCGCGAACGGCCATAGCGGTGTGTCCGAGTGCGGGCTCGTCGACCATCCGGACGCGCCCCGCCAGCACGTTTTCTCCGGCGGGTTCCCGCGAGACAGAACCACCCCGGCTTTCTTGAGCGTCGAATCGTCATCCGACGCCCCGTGCTACCGGCCTCCCCCCCCCGCACGCAATCCCGCCCGGCCAGCTACTCGGCGAGGAACTCGTGCACGAGGTACGTGCTGTCGAGGATGCCGGGCTGCGCCGCCCACACCGCTGCCATCTCCCATTTCCGAACCAGGCCGACGGTCTCGCGGCGGTCTTCCTCGTTCGGGGCGGATTCCATCCACCGCGCGGGAGTGCGCTCATCCCTCGTCGCGTGGCCCTCCGCGAGGGCGAATGCCGCATTCGCCGTCCGGCGAACCCCGATGACGAGTGCTTGCCGGTCGCAGTCGAGGTGGCGGGAGATGGCGAACTGCGTGGTCATGGCGGAACCCTTTCGCGTGGCGGGCTGCCGTCAAACGCTGCTGATGCCGTCCTGATTTTCTCCGCCGGTGTGTTGTCCCCACGCGCCGTCGACCGCCTCCCCCCGCACCGAGTCCCAGACCTCCCCTGGACTCGGAACCCCCTCCCACTCCTTCGCCGCGGCCACCAGCGCGTCGATCCTCTCCCGGAAGCGCCAGTCGGTCCTGTACGCGACCGTGCGGCTATAGCCGGCGAAGTACCAGGCCGCGACTCCGCCGTGGCGGCCGGCCGTGGCCACGAAGCCCCCGCGCGTGGCGCTCTCCGGGGCCCACGAGGTGCCGGTGGACCCGTACATCGGGTAGTAGTCGCAGGTCGGGCACGGCTGCTGCCAGCTCGGCGCGCCGCAGTAGCAGCGCGCGAGGTGGAACGGGCAGCCGTAGCCGTGCGCGGAGACGTTCTCGGGGAATGCTTCGTCGTAGGCGGCGCAGACGCGCCGGATGAATGCGTCGAGCATGGTGTCGGTCTCCGTCGGCTGTGTGGGGTCAGCCGGCGCTTTTCTGCACGGGGTTCAGCGAACCCCGGCGCTCGCGACGAGGCCTCGCCACTCGCGCGGCGACGTCGCGGCCACGATCAGGCCGAGGTAGCTGTCGCAGTGGATGCCGAGACGCTGCGCGAGGGCGGCCGCGATGTCGAGGATCGGCGCGGGGTGGTCCGCCGGGGGCTCTTCGGCGTGTGCTTCCATCAGCGCCAGCAGCTCGTCCAGGTCCATCGCGGCAAGGACGCGCGGGCACGGCGGCGCCTGAGGGGTGTTCTGGGGCATCGTAGTGGGGAGGCGGGGGGGCGATCGGTTCCGAGCCGCGCCGGGCTTTCTCCGCCGCAGTCGGAGCAGAAGTGGGGCACGCCTGCAGGCGCGCCCCACGAGCGATGTGCCGGGACTGTCGCGGCGGCCGGGCACTCCGGCCGCCGCGCGCTCCGGGGTCAGAAGGGCAGGTCGTCGTCGTCCTCGAACGGCGGCGCCTGGAAGTCGTCGTAGCGGCCGCCGCCCGCGCCCACGCCCGCCGGCTGGCGCGTCTCGGCGCGCTCGCCGCTCCGCCCGCGCCCGCGCGCCTTGGGCCCGCTCAGCTCGCCCGACGCCCGGATCTCCGTGGCCTTGATGATGGTCGTCCAGCGCGGCTTGCCGCCGTCCCTGTCCTCGTAGGACTGGTAGTCGATCTCCCCCTCGACGTCGATCCGGTCGCCCTTGCCCAGGTAGTCCTCCACGAAGGCGAAGGTGCCCGGCATCGAGTCCCAGACCTCGATACGGTGCCAGTTCTTCTTCTCCTGCGGCTTGCCCGCCCGGTCGTTCCAGTGCCGGGTGGTGCAGAGCGACAGCACCGCCACGCGGGCCCCGCTCGGGATGGTGCGGATCTCCGGGGCGTCGCCCAGGTTGCCCACCAGCATCGCCTTGTTCCGATCGCGCGACATCGTCGT
>DATING010000480.1:0-2475 GCA_035474555.1 Longimicrobium sp.
CACTCCCGCACTCCCGCACTCCCGCACTCCCGCACTCCCGCACTCCCGCACTAACGCACTTCCGTCCCTCACGCTCGCGGGTGCGCCTGCCGGTACACGCGCTTGAGGCGCTCCTTGCTGGTGTGCGTGTAGATCTGCGTGGTGCTCAGGCTGGCGTGGCCCAGCAGCTCCTTGACCGCCATCAGGTCCGCGCCCGCGTCCAGCATGTGCGTGGCGAAGGTGTGGCGGAGCGAGTGCGTGGACAGCCCGGCCTCGCCCGCGATCGTCCGCAGGAACTCGCCGACGATGTTCTGCACCTGGCGCACGGACAGGCGCCGGCCCGTCTGCCCCACGAACACGGCGCGCGGGTCGGGGCGCGAGGCGTTCGCCATCACGAGCTCGCGCGCCTCGTAGTAGTGGCGCAGCGCCCGCGACGCGACGGAGCCCAGCGGCACGATGCGCTCCTTCCGCCCCTTGCCCAGCACCCGCACCTGGTCGCCGATCAGGTCGATGCTCGGCATGCTCAGCCCCTGCAGCTCGCTCACGCGCAGGCCGGCGGAGTAGAACAGCTCGACGATCGCCAGGTTGCGCAGCCCGTGGAACCCGCCCGACTGCGCGCGCAGCATGGCCGTCTCGAAGAGCGAGTCCATCTGCTCGCGCGTGAGAAAGCCGGGAAGCGTGCGCTGCTTCTTGGGTGTGCGCACGGCCCGGCCCGGGTTGGCGTCCACCCGCTCGTGCACGTGCAGAAAGTGATAGAACGAGCGGACGGCACTGAGCTTTCGCGCAATGCTCGTGCGCGACAGGCCGCGGCGCGTGCTGCAGTCGCCCATCCACGAGCGGATGGACAGCCGGTCCACGCCGCCCCACGTCCACTCCGGCGCGCCGTAGTAGCGGTCCAGGAAGTCCGCAAACTCGCGCAGGTCGTCCGCGTAGGCGCGCACCGTCTGCGGGCTGAGCTGGCGCTCGTGCGCGATGTGGCGCAGGTAGTCGTCCAGCTCGCCGCCGCGCTGGATCTCGGCCGCGGCCGCCGCGTCGCTCATCGCGCCGCCACCGCCTCCGCGCCGCCGCGGATCTCATTGGCCTCCATCCACGCCGCGAAGTCCGCCTGCGCCCGCTGCGACAGGATGGCGCGCTTCTCCTCCTTGTCCTTCACCCGCCGGTCCAGCGGATCGAGAAGGCCGAAGTTGCTGTTCATCGGCGCGAAGTGCTTGGGCTCGCTCTCGCGCAGGTACCGCATCAACCCGCCGATCATCGTCGTCGGGGGCGGCACCACGGGCTCCTGGCCGCGGACGATGCGGTCCAGGTTCATGGACGCCAGGATACCCGTCGCCGTCGATTCCGTGTATCCCTCCACGCCCGTGATCTGCCCGGCGAAGATCAGCTCCGGCCGGTCCCGCAGCGAGCCGTGGTTCGAGAGGCGCGCGGGGAAGTTGAGGTACGTGTTGCGGTGGATGCTGCCCCAGCGCAGGAACTCCGCGTCCTGCAGCCCCGGGATCATCCGGAAGATGCGCTTCTGCTCGGGGATGCGGAGCCGCGTCTGGAAGCCGACCAGGTTCCACAGGTTGCCCGCGCGGTCCTCGCGGCGCAGCTGGACGACGGCGTGCGCCCACTTGCCCTCGAACTGCGGCACGGGCAGGCCCACGGGCTTCATGGGGCCGAAGCGCAGGGTCTCCGCGCCGCGGTGCGCCATCACCTCGATGGGCAGGCAGCCCTCGAAGTAGGGGACGTTTTCCCAGTCGTGGCCGGCGTGCTCCTCGCCGGTCCGGAGCGCCTCGATGAAGGCCTCGTACTGGTCCTTCGTCATGGGCGCGTTCAGGTAGTCGCCCTCGGCCTCGCCGCCCTTGCCCCACCGCGAGGCGCGGAAGAGCGTGTCCATGTCCAGCGAGTCGAACGAGACGACGGGCGCGATGGCATCGAAGAAGGCCAGCCCCTCGTCGCCCAGCGTGCCGCGCACGGCGGCGGAGAGCGCGTCGGACGTGAGCGGGCCCGTGGCGATGATGGCGGGCCCCTCCGGCAGCCCCGTCATCTCCTCGCGGACCACGCGGATGCGGGGATGGGCCTGGATGGCGGCCGTCATCCGCGCCGCGAACTCGCCGCGGTCCACGGTGAGCGCCGTGCCGCCGGGGATGCGCGACTCGCGGGCGCAGGCCAGCAGCAGCGACCCGCCCACGCCCAGGGCGTCCATCTCCAGCTTGAGGAGGCCGTGGGCGTTGCTCGGGTCTTCGGACTTGAAGGTGTTGGAGCAGACGATCTCGCCCAGCAGGTCGGTCTTGTGGGCCTCGGTGCCGCGCACGGGGCGCATCTCGAACAGCGACACGTCGTGCCCGCGCTCGGCGAGCTGCCACGCCGCCTCCGACCCCGAAAGCCCGCCCCCGACCACCGTCACTTCGGCCATCTGCGCTTCTCTCCTGGTTTGAACACTCGACAACGACTGCTTGAACTGCACCGTCCGTCGCGGCACTCACTGTGGCGCACGGGCGGAGCGCCCCCCCCCCC
>DATING010000481.1:0-8765 GCA_035474555.1 Longimicrobium sp.
ATCCGCCGGCGCCGCGTCCGCCTGCTGGGCAGAGGAGGCCTCGTCCGGCTCCGCGTCCGCATCCGCTGCTTCGAGATCGGCGGATGCCTCGTCCTCCACCGGCTGGGCGTCGCGCAGCTCCCGGAGGCGCGCCAGCAGGTCGTCGCGGGCGCGGCCCCGCCAGCACAGGACGAGGAACGGGTCCGTATCGAACGCCTCGGCCAGGATGTAGTACGTGGCCGCAATGTGCTTGCAGGGATTCGTGCCGTCCGGGCAGCTGCAGTCCGCCCGCAGCTCCGACGGGCGGGTGGGGAAGAGGGAGAGGCCGGCGGCGGCGAACGCCTGCTCCACGTCCCGCGGCATCTCCCCGGCGAGGAGCGCGGCCAGGAACAGCGCCTGCCCCGCCATCGCCTCCTCGATCCGCATCCACTCGGCGTCCGTGAACGGCGCCAGGCGGATGGACACGGCGTACGGCCGCGCGAGGGAGCCCTGCACCTTGGCCGTCACGGCGCCGGGGGAGACGGCCAGGTCCATCACCTGGCCGGAGCGCGCGTAGCTGCGGCCGCGAGACAGGCGGCCGGCATCCGCCACCTCCTTGAGCGCGGCGATGAAGCGCTGGCTCCACCACGTCTCGCCGATGTCGCCGCGGACGCTGCGCGCCTTGATGCCGTCCCGGGCGGGGCGGCGCGGCCCGGTCTCCCAGTCCCGCCAGTCGCTCATTGCTCCCTCACTCCGCCACGGCGTCCGCGGAGAGCGCCACGACGCGCCGCAGCTCGTCCGTGGACAGCTCCGTGAGCCACGCCTCGCCGGTGCCCAGCACGCTGCCGGCGAGGGCCTTCTTTTCCTCGATCACCTGGTCGATGCGCTCCTCCAGCGTGCCGGCGCACACCAGCTTGCGCACCTGCACGTCGCGCCGCTGGCCGATGCGGAAGGCGCGGTCCGTGGCCTGGTCTTCCACGGCCGGGTTCCACCAGCGGTCAAAGTGGATCACGTGGTTGGCCGCCGTCAGGTTCAATCCCGTGCCGCCGGCCTTGAGGGACAGGAGGAGCACGGGCGGCCCGTCCGGGCCCTGGAAGCGCGCCACCATGTCGTCGCGCTCGGCCTTGCGGGTGCCGCCGTGCAGGAACGGGATCTCGCGCGCGAACCGCTCCTGCAGCCGCCGCTGCAGCAGGTGCCCCATCTCGGCGAACTGGGTAAAAACCAGCGCGCGGTCGCCCAGCTCCATCACCTCGTTCAGCACCTCCTCCAGCCGCTCCAGCTTGCCGGAGCGTCCGGGGAGCGCGGAGCCGTCGCCCAGCAGCTGCGCGGGGTGGTTGCACGCCTGCTTGAGCCGCAGCAGGGTGCTCAGGACCAGGCCGCGCCGCTGGATCCCCTCGCTCTCCGCGATCTTGCGCAGCATGTCGTCCACCACGGCCTGGTAGAGCGACGCCTGCTCGCGGGTGAGGTTGCAGTAGACCTTCATCTCCTGCTTTTCGGGCAGGTCCTGGATGATGCCGCGGTCCGTCTTCAGGCGGCGCAGGATGAAGGGCCCGGCCAGCTGCTTGAGCTGCGCCGCGCGGTCCGCGTCGCGGTAGCGCTCGATGGGGAGCGAAAAACGGGCGCGGAAGTCGCGCGCGGAGCCCAGCAGGCCGGGGTTGAGGAAGTCCAGGATGGACCACATCTCCGCCAGCCGGTTTTCCACCGGCGTGCCCGTGAGCGCGATGCGGCGCGGCGACTTGAAGGAGCGGACGGCCTGCGCCTGCCGCGCGGCGGGGTTCTTTACGTTCTGCGCCTCGTCCAGCACCACGCGCCCCCAGTCGACGGCGCCCAGCTCCTCGCGGTCGCGCGCGGCCAGGGCGTACGTGGTGATGACCAGGTCGCTGCCCCGCACGGCCTTGCGCAGCGCGGGCCCGCTGAGCCGCTCGCCGCCGTGGTGCACGTGCACGCGCAGCCCGGGGGCAAAGCGTGCGGACTCGCGCTGCCAGTTGCCCACCAGCGACATGGGGCAGACGAGGAGCGTGGGGAGCGTCGTCTTTCCCTTCGGCCCGCGCAGGGGACGGGCGAGGAGCAGGGCCAGCAGCTGCACCGTCTTGCCCAGCCCCATGTCGTCCGCCAGGCAGGCGCCCAGCCCCAGGCCGTCCATGAAGGCGAGCCAGGAAAGCCCGCGCTCCTGGTACGGGCGCAGCGTCCCCACGAAGCCGGGGGGCGGCGGCACGGGCTCTACCTTGGCGTCCCCCGCGGCGGCCAGCAGCTCGCCCAGCCACCCGTCCGCCTCTACGCCCTCCACGGGGAGCAGGTCCTCGTCCGCGTCCGCGCCGGCGGCCAGGCGCAGCAGCTCCGCGGCGGACATCTCGCCCGAGTCGCCCTGCTCGAACAGGCGCAGGGCGGCGCCCAGGTCTTCGGGCCGCAGCTCCACCCACTGCCCGCGAAAGCGCACCAGGGGCACCTTGGCCTGGGCCAGCGCGCGGAACTCCGCCGAGGAAAGCGGCTGGCCGCCCAGCGACACCTGCCAGTCGTACGCGACCAGCGTCTCCAGCCCGAAGCGCCCGTCGCCCTCGCCGCGCGTGGACGGCCGCGAGCGGGCCCGCAGCCGGGCCCCCAGCCGCGCGGCCGGCCCGTTCCACCACGGCGGCACCCGCACCCCAAAGCCGGACTGTGCCAGCAGCGGCGCGCCCTCGCGCAGGAACGCGTACGCCTGGGCCGCGTCCATCCGCATCCCCGTGGGGCGCGGCTCGCGCAGGGCGGGCTCCAGCAGCGGCACCAGGCGCACGGCGCGGCCCAGGTCCTCCAGCAGGCGCTCCTGCGGCTGCTCCAGCGTCCGCCGGAACACCCGCAGGGGCCCGCGCGAGCGCCACACCTCCGCCGCGGGCACCAGCAGGCTGGGATCGTCCGCGGCCTGCAGGAGGAAGTCCAGCCGCCACTCGTCCGCCCCGCCGTCCGTCTCGCGCGCCGAATCCTCCCCCGCCGCCGGCTCGTTGTCCTCCGCCGCGTCGCCGTCCTCCGCGGCGGGGTCGGCGGGGGGCGTCAGGCGAAAGCAGGTGCGCAGCCCGCGCGAGGCCGCGGGGGCCAGGGGGCGGCTCCAGGCGCCCAGCGCCTCGTGCAGCCGCCTCCACCCGGGCGCGTCCTCGCGCGGGGCCGTGTCGGTGGTGACCAGGGAGTCGTGCCACTCCTCGGCCGCCGTGCGCTTGGCCGCGCGGAGGGCCGCGGCGGAGGCGGGCTTGCGTCCCTGCTGCAGCCCCTGGCGCGCGCACGCGTCCACCAGCGCGTCCAGGGCGCGCCCGGCCACGTCGTCCGCGGCGTCGGCGGGGGCGTGCGCGGCGCAGACGGCGGGCATGGCGCGGCGCAGGGCCGCCAGCCGCTCGCCGTCCGTCTCGCCCGTGACCAGGGGCCGCCAGCGCGTAAGCCAGCGGTCGCCGTGCGTGCGCTCCACAAGCGGCAGCACGCGTCCGCCGGCCACCATCTCCAGCGCCAGCTTGGCCAGCTCGCCGAACGCGCGCACGCTGTCGCCCAGCAGCACGCCGTCCGGGGCGTCGGCGGGGATGGCCAGCAGCAGGTCCAGCGCGGCCGGGCCCGTGAACGACAGCACTTCGGTCGTCCACGCGCCCGTCCGCTTGGTCTTTGCCACCTTGCCCCCGTCCGATGCCGCGTGGGCCAGGTGCGGGGAGGGGAGCGGCGCCCGCGCGCGCGACGGCAGGTGCAGGGGGATCTCCCCCGCGCCGGCGCGGGCCACGGGGAGCACGTCCCGCAGCGCCTCGCGCAGCTCTTCCGCGCTCGCGGCGAACGGATGCGGCCGCGTTCCCCGCGGCGCCCGGCCGGTGGCGGGCTCCAGGGACGCGAGGCGGGCGGACGACTCCCCCCACAGGTGCAGGCCGAACGGGCTCCAGCAGGCGTGTACGACGATCACGCGATAGTTCTTGATTGCATAGCAGCAGGCGCGCGGGTGGTCCCGCGATTCGCCCGCAATGTACACGTTCCGGCGGGGAGGGAGGAAGGTGGGGGCAGATTTCGGGAGACGGCGTGCGTGGGTCGGGATCGATCGAATTCGCCGCACCGGGATCGAGCGGGGAAGGCACGCATCCGTACAGAGCGAATGAATTCGCCGCAACGACTACACGAAGTCCGCCTGCGCGGACTGCGACTTCGTGCCGGCGGGGCGGGGCAGGTGCCGGGGATGGAGGGCGCCGCGGATCAGGATCGTGCAGGGAAGGCGCACGGCTCCGGAGCGAATGAGGTCGAGGCGCGAAGGCACGCGTCCGTCCGGAGCGAATGAATTCGCCGCTGTAAAGGCACGAAGTCCGCCTTCGCGGACTGCACGGGTGAGTTCCGGCGGGTCCGCGGCCACCGGATGATGGATGGCCCTCGTGTGGGACCGCTGGTACGCGGTTGAAGCCTCGTTCGGCGAGCGCAGCGAGCCGAGACGAGGCTTATGGCTTTCCCAGCGGCGGATTCATCCGCTCAGGCGCGGCCTTACAACCGCGTGAGAGGCTCGCCATCGGAGAAGATCGCCGGCTTCGGGCGATCGCCTGCTTCACGCGGCTGGCGGCTGCACCTCGAAGACGCCGATGGGGCGCGGCTTGGCCTCCTCGCCGATCGTCCACTTGGTCAGGCCGATGCGCCAGCCCTCCGCCTCCAGCGCCTCCATCAGCTTGAAGCTGGGGGCGCGGAAGGGATCGGAGAGGAGGATGCGCCCGCCCGGCGCCAGGTTGGTCTCGAAGATCCGGCGCAGGTGCGGATGCATCGTCTCGCCGTACAGGATGTCGGAGCCGATGATCCAGTCGTAGCGCGTCTCGTCCGCCCACTCCTGCCAATCCACCATCCGGTGCTCGATGTCGGGCACGCCGTTGCGCTCGCCGTTGCGCCGGCAGACGGACATCGCCACCTCCTGCCGGTCCGTCTGCACCACGCGCGCGCCCAGCGACGCCGCCACGATCCCCGGCAGCCCCGTCCCCGCGCCCAGCTCCAGCACCTGCCTGCCCCGCAGCTCGCCCGCCCGCGACTCGATCTCGTGCGCCAGGGCGATGGCGGCCGGCCACAGCACCACGCCGTACGGCAGCCGCTCCCGGCGCTCGCGGAGGAACTCCTGCTCGTCGGCGTGGCTCAGCACGGAGTCGGTGTGCAGCACGCTCCACTCCCGCCCGCCCAGCCGCAGCCGGTACTCGTGCAGCGGAAACTCCCCGAGCGACGTGCGGAGCACCTCGGCCTGCGTCGTGGTGGCGGTCATCTGGGCTGGCGTGCGATGTCGTGTGATGCGGTGCGGCGGATGCGCGTCGGCGATCCCGCGCGGCCGTTCAAGATCCCTGCCTCGCGCCGCACAGCCGCAGGCACCATTCCGGCACGCACCCGGGTTCCGCGCCGCGATGATCATCCTCCGCGTGATTTTCTTCATCGCCGGAGAGGAGACCCGGATTCCGCTCGGTGCGCTTCGCGGCGGGATGCAACCGGTGGATGGCCGGGAACTTGCTCGATTTACGCTCATGGAGAAAGACGTCGCACCATCCGATCCCACCCTGCAGAACCCCCCGGGTCCGGGTCCCACGAACGCGGAAGAAACCACCACGCCGCCGGACCCGCCGTTCCCGGCCGAGGTCCCGCGCCCGCACACCAGCGAGGCCGCGGAGCGCGAGGCGGCCCTGCGCCGGGGCCGGGCGCGCCGCCTGAACGCCAAAGACGCGGACGCCGCCGCATCCAGCCGGCGCGCCGTGTGGACGGCCAACCCCGCTTTTGCCGCGCTCGCCGAGAACGTACGCGACTACGCCATCTTCCTGCTGGACCGCGACGGCGTCATCACCTTCTGGGGCGAGGGCGCCCACCTGATGAAGTGGTGGACGCGCGAGGAGGCGGAGGGCTCGCACCTGCGCCTGCTGTACTTTGAAGGCGGCTCCGACGACGGCACGGCCGAGGACCACCTGCACCAGGCCGAGATGGACGGTGAGTACAACGGCGAGGGGCGGCGCGTGCGGCGCGACGGCTCCACCTTCTGGGGCGGCATCACCCTCACGGCGCTGCGCGATCCGGATGGCGAGCTCATCGGCTTCGCCAAGATGACGCGCGACCTCACCGCCCGGCGCGCCACCGATGCCGCCGTGGCCACGGCGGGTGCGGCGCAGTCCGCCCGCGACGCCGCCATCGCCGACGCGCGCGAGGCGCACGCCGGCCGCGAGCGCGCGGAAGAGGCGGCCGAGTTCGCGCAGGAGCACCTGCGCGGCGCGCGCGCCTACATCGCGCAGGTGCTGGAGCCGGAGCTCATCGACGAGCGTGCCCGCCGCGCCGCCCGCGGGGACCCGGACGCGCGCACCGAGCCCGGCGAGGAGCCCGGGCCAGGCGGAGAATCGCGCGGGTAGGATCATCGATACACGAAAACGGGACGGGGGAGGCGATTCGCCTCCCCCGTCCCGCGTTTTCATCCTTCCCGCGCACCTTACCGGCGGTTCAGCTGCTGGTCGATCTTGTTCCACTCCTGGGTCAGGTCGGCCCGGTCTTCCGCGTCCAGGTCGTCTTCCTTCATCAGCTTCATGAGCCGGTCCCGCCGCGCCTCGAGCTTTGCACGTTCTGCGTCCGTCAGGTTCAACGCTTCCGCCATTCGCAGCCTCCTTTCGGTGGATGGCCCTCGTTCCCCAGGGCCCCAGTACCCGCGTGCGGCCGGAATGATCTACGCCGGCCCCGGCGAGCCCGGGTCCCGCGCGGATCGGGTGAGGAACGCAAGGACTGTGTCGTTGAACCGCGCGGGCGCCTCCAGGTTGGCCATGTGGCCCAGCCCCGCCAGCACCACGTGCTCCGCCGCGGGTACCGCCTGGCCCACCATCGCGGCGATCCGGTGGCAGTCGGGAACGTCCCGCTCGCCCAGCAGGGTAAGGATCGGCCGCCGAATGGTGTCGAGGTGCCCGAGGGCGGGCGGCTCCCTCGGCTGCACCGGGTCCGCGTTCAGCCAGTGCCACCCCGAATACTCCGCGACCATGCGATGCAGCTCGTCTTCCGCGCCCGGGTCCTCCGGCTGGAACGCGAGCAGCCGCAGCCACGACCTTTTTGCGGCGGCGATGCCTTCTGCCTGTGCACTCCCGTAGATCGCCTGCAGCGCCGCCGCGAACTCCGGCGAGAACTCGTAGCCGTGGGCAATGGCGCCGAACAGCACCAGCGCGTGCACTGCCTCCGGATGCGACACGGCGAAATCCAGGGCGACGCTCCCTCCCGTGGAGTGGCCCAGCAGCGCGGCGGACGGGATGCCGAGCCAGTCCAGCAGGGCCTTCAGGTCATCGTGGTGGCGGTAGCCCTTTTCCTTTGGAATGGCGGATCGCCCGAATCCCCGCAGGTCGTAGCGGATCACCTGGTGACGGCGCGAGAAGGCCTCCCACTGCGGCGACCACATGCGCGTGTCCAGGCTGAAGCCGTGCATCAGCACCAGCGGATCGCCGGAGCCGGCGACCTCGTAGTACAGGCGTGTCCCGTTCACGTCCGCAAATCCGCTGTCCGGCCGCATCGATCGCCTCGTCTTCCCGCGGGCGAGCCGCGGATCCAGGGTGTCCCTGCGTCCTCCCGCGCCGAAACGCTGGATGGCCGAACGGGTCAGAAGCCCAGGACGCTCGTCCCCTGCTCAAAGACCCCGTCCACGGGAATGCCGGCGGTGGCCAGGCGGTCCGCGCCTGTCACGATGCCTTCGAATGCAGCGGGTGCGGCACCGAGGGAGGCGCCGCACCCGCTGGACGTTCATCCAACCGCTGCGATCCGGCCTAGCACGCCGTCCGGGAGTCGCGGCAGGAGTCGCACACGTACGCCGTGGGCTGGCTCGGCTCGCAGTTGGTGGGAACCTGGCTCGGTGGGCACTCCACCGCGTACGAATAGCACATCAGGTTGTTCGGATCGTACGTGAAGCCGCCGCACAGGTCGGGGATGTGCGAATGGCGCGCGATCACCGTTCCCCGCTGCTCGTCGTCCCCGTTCACGCTGAACGACTCCACGACGAGCTCTTCCAGCTCCAGCTTGAGCTTCTGCATCTGAACCTCCCGGCTTGGGGTGAGGGTTGCACTACCCTTCCGCTCAGGCATGGTAGTTTTGTTCTCTCAATAGCGCAATAAGATCGTTTCAAGCTCTCCAAAAGACTGTAAACGCATGACGGCGGCCCTGGAGGGAACCTCTGGCGCTGCGTCCACCGGGCCCCGCAAGCGCGGCAGCCATGCCCCGCACGACACGACGGGGAGCCCCGCATGGAGCTCCCCGTCGTTCGTAGCGCGGACGGCGATCCGCCGATCCGTTTACGTAGCGCGCGGCGTCAGAAGCCCAGGACGTCCGGCCCCTGCTCGAAGACCACGTCCACGGGAATGCCGGCCGTGGCCAGGCGGTCCAGGTCGCCCTGCAGCTCGGGATCCACCTGCCCGTAGCGCTCCATGAACGCCTGCACCCCCGCGTAGTCGCCGTCGCCCTGGTAGCGCAGGATCTGCTCGGAGAGGGCGTTCATCGCCAGCCGCATGCGCTCGGGGTCCACGCGGTAGGTGCCCGTCGCGGCGTCGCGGCTGAATGCGCCGCGCTCCTTGAAGTAGTTGAAGCGCGCGATGTTGGCGCGGCCGTGTGCGCTGGACGCGCCGAAGCGCACGGAGCGGAAGATGCTGGCCAGGAACGTCACGTAGCTGTCCGTCACGTCGCCCTCGATCTCGCCCATCTCGTTCAGGCGCGTGATCATGTACAGCCCCAGCACGTCCGCCTTGCCCTCTTCCAGCGCGCTGGCCTGGTCCCGCAGCGACTCGCGCACGGTGCCGCGGCCGTTGATGGTGTTCTTGATCCCCAGCCCGTGCGCCACCTCGTGGAACATGGTGTTG
>DATING010000482.1:0-5020 GCA_035474555.1 Longimicrobium sp.
CACAACCTGTACGGCCCGACGGAAGCCGCCGTGGACGTGACCCACTGGCCGTGCACGCCGGAGGTGCGCGGCACGGTGCCCATCGGCCGGCCGATCGCGAACACGCGGATGTACGTGCTGGATGCGCGCGGCGAGCCGTCGCCGGTCGGCATCCCGGGCGAGCTGTGGATCGCCGGAATCCAGGTGGGCCGCGGCTACTGGATGCGTCCGGGGCTGACGGCGGAGCGCTTCGTTCCCGATCCGTTGGCGCCGGAGGCGGGCGCGCGGATGTACCGCACGGGCGACCGCGCGCGCTGGCTGTCGGACGGGAACCTGGAGTACCTGGGGCGCACGGACTTCCAGGTGAAGGTGCGCGGCTTCCGCATCGAGCCGGGGGAGATCGAGGCCGCGCTGGCCGCGCTCCCGGGCGTGCGGCAGGCCGTCGTGGACGCGAGCACGGGCCCCGGCGGCGCGCGGCTCGTCGCGTGGATCGCCGCGGACGGCGCGCAGCCCGACCCGGCCGACCTGCGCGCGGGGCTGCTGCGCTCCCTTCCGGACCACATGGTCCCGTCCGTGTTCGTTCCCGTGGACGCCCTGCCGCTCACGCCCAGCGGCAAGGTGGACCGCCGCGCGCTCCCGGAGCCGGACGGCGCCGGGGCGCAGGGCGGGGAATACGTGCCGCCGCGCTCCCCCACGGAGCAGCTGCTGGCGCAGACCTGGTCGGAGCTGCTAGGCGTGGAGCGGGTGGGCGCCACGGACTCGTTCTTCGCGCTGGGCGGGCACTCGCTGCTGGCCACGCGCCTGGTGTCGCGCATCCGCGAGACGTTCGGGGTGGAGCTGCCCCTGCGCACCGTGTTCGAGGTCCCCGTGCTGCGCGACCTGGCCGCGCGCATTGATCGCGGGGGGCCGGACGGGGACGATCCGTTCGCGCCGCCGCCGCTCGTGTCGATGGCGCCGGAGAACGACGCGCCGCTCTCGTTCGCGCAGGAGCGGCTGTGGTTCATCGACCGGCTGGAGCCGGGGAGCGCGCTGTACAACATGAGCCCGTCGCTGCGCCTGGCGGGTCCGCTGGACCCCGGTGCCGTGGCGGATGCCCTGCGCGAGATCGTCCGCCGCCACGAGCCGCTGCGCACGTCTCTTCCCCTGGTGGACGGCAGCCCCGTGCAGCGCATCGCCCCGGCGGAGCTGGAGCTGGGCGTGGACGACCTGTCGCAGCTGGCGGATCAGGAGCGCGACGAGGAGGTCGCCCGCCGCACGGCCGCGTGGGCGCGGATGCCGTTCGACCTGGAGCGCGGGCCGCTGTTCCGCGCGCGGCTCCTCCGGATCGCACCGGAGGACCACGTGCTGCTCCTGGCCATGCACCACGCCGTGAGCGACGGGTGGAGCAACGGCATTCTCTTCCGCGAATTGTTCGCGCTCTACGATGCCTTCGCGGCCGGCCGGCCGTCGCCGCTGCCGCCGCTCCCCGTGCGCTACGCGGATTATGCCGCGTGGCAGCGCGGGTGGCTGTCGGGCGAGGCGCTGGACCGGCAGGTGGCGTACTGGCGCGAGGCCCTGGCCGGCGCCCCCGCCGTGCTGGAGCTGCCGGCGGACCGCCCGCGCGCGGCCGTCATGAGCCGCCGCGGCGCCATCCACGCCTTCGACGTCCCGGCGGAGGTCGCCGATCCGCTGCGCGCGCTCGCGCGGCGGGAGGGCGGCACGATGTTCATGGCCCTGCTCGCGGCCTGGAACGTGGTGCTGGCGCGCGCGTCCGGGCAGGGGGACGTGGTGGTGGGCACGCCCGTGGCGGGGCGCACGCGGCGCGAGACGGAAGGGCTCATCGGCCTGTTCGTCAACACGCTGGCGCTGCGCACGGACCTGTCCGGCGAGCCCACGTTCGTGGCGCTGCTGGCGCGCGTGCGTGCGGCCACCCTGGGCGCGTTCACGCACCAGGACCTGCCGTTCGAAAAGCTGGTGGAGGAGCTGCAGCCCGGGCGTTCCCTGGGCCGCACGCCCATCTTCCAGGCGCTGTTCAACCTGCAGAACACGGGCGAGGGCCCGGCCCAGGCGCCGGGGGCGCTCGCCATCGCCCCCCTGGAGCGGGCCGCGCCGGACGCCAAGCTGGACGTGACGCTCACCGTGACGGAGCGGACGGACGGGTCGCTGTACGCCACCCTGGGCTACGCGGCGGACCTCTTTCACCCCGGCACGATCCAGCGGCTGGCGGCGCAGTGGGCGCGCGTGCTGGCCTCCGTCGTCGCCCGTCCGGACGCGCCGGTCTCGTCCATCGACCTGCTGCCGGACGAGGAGCGTTCGGCCCTGGCGGATTGGAACCGCACGGACCGGGACTTTTCCGCGCGGACGGTGCTGGAAATGATCGACGGATGGGTGGCGCGCACGCCGGACGCCCCGGCTCTGGCGTACGAGGGGCGGACGTGGAGCTTCGCGGAGCTGGACGGGCGCGCGCGGCGGATCGCGCGGTGGCTCGTGGCGCGCGGCGTGGGGGCCGAGGCGCGCGTGGGGCTGTGCGTGGAGCGCTCGGCGGAGATGATCGTCGCCCTGCTGGGCATCCTGCGCGCGGGCGCGGCGTACGTCCCGCTGGATCCCGCCTTTCCCGCCGCGCGCATGGCGGACATGCTGGCGGATTCCGGCGCCGCGCTCGTGCTGGCGGACGACGCGCTGCTCGCCGCGCTGGACGGGGCGGGCGCGGAGGCCGTCTCCATCGCCGCGGCGGAGGCGGGCGCGCCGGACGCGGCCGTCCTCCCCGCCGTGGACCCGGGATGGCTGGCGTACGTCATCTACACCTCCGGATCCACGGGCCGGCCCAAGGGCGTGGCCGTGGAACACCGGCAGCTCGCGCACTACGTCCAGGCGGTGGCGGAGCGGCTGGCGCTGCCGGAGCGCGTATCGTACGCCACCGTCAGCACCATCGCCGCGGACCTGGGGCACACCTCCGTCTTCGGCGCGCTGTGCGGGGGCGGGTGCCTGCACGTCATGGGCGCGGAGCGGATCGGGGACGCGGACGCCTTCGCGGCGTACCTGGCCGCGAATCCCGTGGACGTGCTGAAGATCACGCCGTCGCACCTGGCGGCGCTGATGGGCGGGCGCGCCGCCGCCGCCGTCCTGCCGCGCCGCTGCCTGGTGGTGGGCGGCGAGGCGTCACGGGCGGAGTGGGTGGACGAGATCCGTGCCCTGGCGCCCGGGCTGCGGCTCGTGAACCACTACGGCCCCACGGAGACGACGGTGGGCGCCCTGGCGTACGTGGCAGATTCGGAGCTGCCGGAGACGGCGGGCGGCACGGTGCCCATCGGCCTCCCGCTGGCGAACGCCCGCGCGTACGTGCTGGACGCGGCGCTCCGGCCCGTGCCCGTGGGCATTGCCGGCGAGCTGTGCATCGGGGGCCGCGGGGTGGCGCGCGGCTACCTGGACCGCCCCGCCCTCACGGCGGAGCGCTTCGTCCCGGACCCGTTCGCGGACGAGCCCGGCGCGCGGATGTACCGCACGGGCGACCGGGCGCGGCGGCTGGCGGACGGGGCCGTGGAGTTCCTGGGGCGCATCGACCAGCAGGTCAAGGTGCGCGGCTTTCGCGTGGAGCCGGGCGAGGTGGAAGCCGTGCTCCGCGCCCATCCCGCCGTTCATGAAGCCGTCGTTGCCGCGGGGCCGGATCGCGCGGGGACGGTGGCGCTCGCGGCGTACGTGGTGGGCGCGGAAGGAGCGGCGGTGGACGGGGATGCCCTGCGGCTGCACTGCGCGGCGCGGCTCCCCGCCTGGATGGTGCCGTCCGCGCTGGTGGTGCTGGACGCGCTGCCGCTCACGCCCAACGGCAAGCTGGACCGCGCGGCCCTCCCCGCGCCGGAGCACGCCGCCGGCGGCGGGTACGTCGTTCCGCGCGACGTGACGGAGCTGGAGGTGGCGCGCATCTGGGCGGAGGCGCTGGGCCTGCCGCGCCTGGGTGCCAACGACGACTTCTTCCGCCTGGGCGGGCACTCGTTGCTGGCCCTGCGGATGATGACGCGCATCCGCGAGCGCTTTGGCCGCGACCTGCCGCTGGCGTCGCTGTTCCAGCACTCCACCGTCGCCGCGTTCGCCACGGCGCTGCGCCGCGAGGGCGTGGAGACGGACGGCGGGCGCCTGCTCGTGGCGCTCACCCCGGGCGGAACGCAGCCGCCGCTCATCTTCTTCCCCCCGGCGGGCGGCACGGTCACGCACTACGCCGACTTGGCGCGGCTGCTGGGGCCGGACCAGCCGTTCCTGGCCCTGCACGCGCCGGGCGTGGAGGGCGGGGAATCGCCGCTGGGGACGATGGACGCGATGGTGGACCGCTACCTGGAGGAAATCCGCCGCGCGCAGCCGCACGGGCCGTACTGGCTGGGCGGATGGTCGGCCGGCGGATTGACGGCGTTCGAGACGGCGCGCCGCCTGCGCGCGGAAGGCGACAAGGTCGCGCTCCTGGCCATCATCGACGCGCCCGCGCCGGATGGCGATCGCGATCCGTCCGCGCCGGACCGCGTGCAGCTGTTCCGCAACTTTGCCCGCAGCACCGTCACGGGCGACGAGGCGCTGCTGGACGCGCTGGCGGACGAGCTTCGCTCCCTTCCGGCGGAGGAGCGGCTCGCCGGGCTGTCGCGGTGGATCGCGCGCCACGGGGGGCAGGTGATGGACGACGAGCTGGAGCGCGTGGGCCGTGTGATGGCCGTGTACGAGGCCACGGCGCGTGCCGTCCGCGGCTACGTGGATCCGCCGGCCCTGGACGTCCCCGTGGCGCTGTTCGTCGCGGCGGAGGGCAAGCCGGAGGACGGCGCCGGCCCCGAGGAGCGCCCCGCGCGCTGGCGACGGTTCGTGTCCGGCGAGATGTCCGTGCACGTGCTTCCCGGCGTGCACGCGCAGCTGGTGCTGGAGCCGGTCGTCCAGGAGCTGGCGGATGCGCTCCGGGAGGTGCTGGCCGCGCGTCGCGAACGCTGATCCGCCGCGTCGGTGGCGGAAAACGACAGGGCCAGCAGGGGATTTCGGTTCCCTTGCTGGCCCTGGTTCGTTCGGTGGGGCATGGATCGCGGGGGAGCGA
>DATING010000483.1:0-2767 GCA_035474555.1 Longimicrobium sp.
TGGGCCTTGGGCGCGACTTCGTGCGTGCATTCCGCGCGGCGACGGACGTTCTGCGGCGCAATCCGTATCTTTATCAACCCGTCTTCGGCGACATGCGCCGCGTTCTCGTGCGCCGGTTCCCGTACAGCGTATTCTACGAGATTCACGACGCGGACGTGGTCGTGCTCGGGTGCATGCACGGCGCGCGCGATCCCGAGGAGTGGCAAAAGCTCGCTTCGGAGCGCTGATCAGACGGCGGAGAGCGCGTCGTTCAGCAGGCGGATGAAGAGCCCGGCTTCGCGCACGCGGTCCAGCGGGTGCATCCAGCCGGCGTGCGCGGAGTGCGCGAACAGGCCGGTGATGGTGACGGCGGGCCTGGCGGACGCGGGGAGCAGCGTCTGCAGGCGGAGCGTCTCCGTGTACGGGATCAGCCGGTCCTCGCGGCCGTGGGAGAGGACGACGCGGCCGCGGACGCTGACCAGGAGCGGGCGGGGATCCAGGCCGGGGTCCTTTTCCGCCACCGCCGCGACGAACGCCTCGCCGATGGACCGGGCCAGCTCCATGTCCGCCGGGGGCGAGCCGGAGGGCGGCGCGATCACGTCCCACAGCACGCGCTCCTCGGCGGAAAGGGTGGCGCGGATGCGGGCCTTGGTGGGGTCGTAGGCCGGCTCCCACGCCATCGCCCCCACGCGCCCCGCCTCGATCGCCAGCTCCAGGGCGCCGCGGGCCACGGCCTCCATCCCCTCGTAGCCGGGGATGAGCGTGAGGTAGTTGCCCACGATCATCCACCGCCCGTACGGATCGGGATCCAGCTGGTAGCGCGTGCCGTCCCACTCGTGCTCGCCCGTGAACAGCGAGCGGAGCATGCGCTGCAGGTCGCAGTATCCCCCGAAGCCCACCACGGCCCGGACGTCGCGCTGCACGGCGGGATCGGCCATGGCCATGAGCGCCTGCGTGGCCCCGAACGAGAAGCCGATGGTCCCCACGCCCCCCGGCTTGACCTCCGGCCGCGCCGCCAGCCACCGCGACGCGTCCGCCAGCGTGGTGCGCGCGGCGTCCACGTCCAGCCGCAGCGCGCGCCAGGCGGGGACGTCGGGCACCAGCACGGCCGCGCCCGTGGAGGCCAGCGAGCGCACGAACCGCGTCATGGCCTTGTGGTGCCGCCCGGGGACGGTGAGCCCGTGCAGCACCACCCAGCCGGGCGCGGGGCCGCGGCGCTCCGGCAGGTACAGCGTGGCCTCGCGCGGCTCCCCGTCGATCTCCACGTGGAGCTCCTCCTGGCGGAACGGGCCGGCGCCGTCGCGCAGGTAGGCGCGCAGAAAGCGGGCGGTGCGCAGGGTGGGGATCATCGGTGCGCCGCTCCCACGGCCGCGTCCAGCGAGCGGATGCCCTCGCGCCGCATCCGCTGTAGCAGGCCGCGGTTGATGTCGCGGGCGATGCCGGGACCCCGGTAGATGAACCCCGTCCACACCTGCACCAGCGACGCGCCGGCGCGGATCATGGCCCACGCCTCGTCCGGCCCGAAGATGCCACCCACGCCCACGATGGGCAGCCGCCCGCCCGTCGCCGTCCACGCGCGGCCCACGACTTCCACGGCCCGCCGGTGCACGGGCGCGCCGCTGATGCCGCCGGCGCCCATCGCGTCCACGCCCGCCGTCCGCAGCCCGTCGCGCGAGACGGTCGTGTTGGTGGCGATCAATCCCGCCATCCCCTCCTCCACGGCGATCCCGGCTGCCTCTTCCACCTGCGGATCGGTGAGGTCCGGGGCGATCTTGAGGAGGATGGGACGCGGCGATTCCCCCCGCGCGGCGGCCAGCTCGCCGGCGCGGGTGCGCAGGGCGCGCAGCAGCTCGCGCAGGGGCGCGGCGTCCTGCAGCTGTCGCAGCCCCGGCGTGTTGGGCGAGCTCACGTTGACGACGAGGTAGGCGGCGAACGGCTCCAGCAGCTCCATGCTGCGCAGGTAGTCCGCGGGCGCGTCTTCCAGCGCCGCCGCCTTGCTCTTGCCGATGTTGATCCCCAGCACGGGCTCGATCCGCGTCCGCTGGAGCCGCGCGGCGACGGCCTCGGCGCCCGGGTTGTTGAAGCCCATGCGGTTGAGGAGCGCACCGTCCGCGGGGAGGCGGAAGAGGCGCGGCTGCGGATTGCCGGGCTGCGCCAGCGCCGTCACCGTGCCGATCTCGATGGCACCGAAGCCCAGGGCCCCCAGCGCGTTGAACCACGCGCCGCTCTTGTCGAACCCCGCGGCCAGGCCGACGGGATTCGGAAAGCGGATGCCGAAGCGCTCCACGGCCAGCGCGGGGTCGCGGACGTCGAAGAGGGAGCGCGCCAGGGCGCGCGCGGGGGGGAGGGCGAGCGCCGCGTCCAGCGCGGTGGTGCCCACGTGATGCGCCTGTTCCGCCGGCAGGTTGAAGAGCAGGGGGCGGATCGCGTCGTACAGCGGCATCAGGCGGCGCGCGGGGCGGTCGGGGTCGCTGCGGAAAGCCCGGACGCGCGGTCGTGCGCGTCCGGGCTGGGGATCTCCGGAAGGGCCGGGCTCAGTGCTGCGCGGCGCCCGCGGCGGCCGGTGCCCCTTCGGCGGCGTGGTGCGGCGTCGCGTTCTTCGCCATGAAGAAGGTGACGGAGGCCACCAGGAGCAGGAACACCAGGGCGGCGCCCAGTCCCGTAAAGGCCGCGTTCAGGGCAGACTTCGCCTGCGGATCGTCAGCATATCCCATCAGTCACCTCCGCGGATCGGTACGTCGTCGGGTTTGGTCGTCGGTTCGTCGGCGCGGAAATGTCCGTCGCGCGC
>DATING010000484.1:0-2052 GCA_035474555.1 Longimicrobium sp.
GTACGCCGCCTTCCGCGCCGGCGATCCGGATCCGCTCCCCGCGCTGCCGATCCAGTACCCGGACTTCGCGGTGTGGCAGCGTCGCTGGGTGGACGGGGAGGTGCTGAGTGGGCAGGCGGAGTACTGGAAGGAGACGCTGGCCGGTGCGCCGGAGCTGCTGGCGCTGCCCACCGACCACCGGCGGCCGGCGCGGCAGGACTTTGCCGGCCGGGGGGTGGGCTTCGAGCTGGACGCGGAGCTGTCGGCGGGGCTCAAGGCACTGTCCCACCGGCACGGGTCCACGCTGTACATGACGATCCTGGCCGCGTGGGCGGTGGTGCTGAGCCGGCTCTCGGGGCAGGAGGACGTGGTGATCGGCACGCCCACGGCGGGCCGCAGCCGCTGGGAGATCGAAGGGCTGATCGGCTTCTTCGTGAACACGCTCGTGCTGCGCCTGGATCTCTCGGGCGCGCCGAGCGTGGCGGAGCTGCTGGGGCGGGTGAAGGCACGGGCGCTGGAGGTGCAGGACCACCAGGACATCCCGTTCGAGCAGGTGGTGCAGCTGCTGCAGCCGGTGCGCACGCTGGCGCACCCGCCGCTCTTCCAGGTGATGTTCAACTGGCTGAACACGCCGAAGCGGGAGCTGGAGCTTTCCGGGCTGGCGCTGTCCGGGCCGGGAGGGGCGGCGGGACCGGCGCCGCGGGCGGAACCCGCCGCGCAGGCGGAACAGGGTGCGCAGCCGGAACCGGGCGCGCAGCCGGAGGCGACGGAGGGGGGGGCGCCCTTCGACCTGACGCTGACCCTCTCCGAGCGGGGCGGTCGGATCATCGCCGGGAGCATGGAGTACGCGGTGGCGCTCTTCGAGCCGGAGACGGTGGAGCGCCACCTCGTGTACCTTCGGCGGGTGCTCGCGCAGATGGTGGCGGACGAGCGCGGGAGCGTGGCGCGGCTGGAGCTGATGTCCCCCGCAGAGCGCGCGCAGGTCGTGGAGGGGTGGAACGCGACGGAGCTCCCCTGCCCGGACGGCGCGTGCGTGCACGAGCTGTTCGAGCGGCGGGCGGAGGAGACGCCCGGGGCGACGGCCGTGGTCTTCGAGGGCGGGGAGCTCACGTACGCGGAGCTGAACGCGCGCGCCAACCGGCTGGCGCACCGGCTCCGGGCGCTGGGCGTGGGCCCGGATGCGCGCGTGGCGATCTGCGCCGAGCGCACGCCGGAGATGGTGGCGGGGCTCCTGGCCGTGCTCAAGGCGGGCGGGGCGTACGTCCCGCTGGACCCGGCGTACCCGGAGGAGCGGCTGCGCTGGCTGCTCGAGGACAGCGCGCCGGTGGCCGTGCTGGCGCACGGCTCGCTCGCCGCGCGCTTCGCGGGGGCAGGCGTGCCGGTGCTCGCGCTGGACGCCGGCTCGCCCGCCTGGGCAACCGGGCCGGAGACGAATCCCGGGCTCGAGACGAACCTGGGGCGCGGGGCGCTCCTGCCGGAGCACCTGGCGTACGTGATCTACACCTCGGGCTCCACCGGGCGGCCCAAGGGGGTGATGGTCACCCACCGTGCCGTGGGGCGGCAGGCCGCCGCGGTCCGGGCGGGCTTCGGCCTTCGGGGGGATGACCGCGTCCTGCAGTTCGCCTCCGTCGCCTTCGACGCCGCGGTGGAGGAGATCTTCGGCGCGCTCCTCACCGGTGCGGCGCTGGTGCTGCGCACGGAGGCGTGGCTGGAGGGCGCGCACGCCTTCTGGGGCCGGTGCGCGGAGAACGGGGTGACGGTGGCCGACCTCCCGACCCGGTTCTGGCAGCTCCTGCTGGATGAGCCCTCGGCCGCGGTGCCGGAGTGCGTGCGCCTGCTGGCCATCGGCGGCGAGGCGGTGGAGCCGGCGGCGCTGCAGGCGTGGTTCCGGCGCGACGGGTACCGGCCGCCGCTCCTCAACACCTACGGCCCCACCGAGACCACGGTCAACGCGACGCTCGGCGAGATGGTGGACGATCCCGCCACCTGGCGCTCCATCGGCCGGCCGGTGGCGAACACGCGCGTCTACCTCCTGGACGGGCGGGGCGAGCCGGTGCCGGTGGGGGTGCCGGG
>DATING010000485.1:0-5824 GCA_035474555.1 Longimicrobium sp.
CGTGGTCACGTACATGGCCGCCTCGGTGGCGAACAGCTTGGCCATGGACGAGAGCTTGGACACCCGCTCCCCCGCGTCCTTGAGCGCGGCGGCGTGGTGCAGCAGCGCGCGGGCGGCCTCCACGCGGGTGGCCATGTTGGCGAGCTTGAACTGCATCCCCTGGAATGCGCGGATGGGGTTGCCGAACTGCTTGCGCTCGTCCGCGTACCGCAGCGAGTGCTCCAGCGCCGCCTGCGCGATGCCGATGGCCAGCGCGGCGATCCCCAGCCGGCCGTTGTCCAGCCCCTGCAAGGCGTAGATCAGCCCCTGCGACGGGTCGCCCAGCACCTGGTCGTCGGGGACGAACATCTCCTGGAAGGCGATGCCCACCGTTTCCGACGCCCGCTGCCCCATCTTGTCCTCCTTCTTCCCGACCACGTACCCCTCGGTCGAGGTGGGGACGATGAAGGCGCCGATCCCCTTGGCCCCGCGGCGGTCCTCGGGGGTGTCCGTGCGCGCCATGCACACGATCACGTCGCCAAAGCCGCCGTTGGTGATCCACGCCTTGGCGCCGTTGAGCACCCAGCCGCCGTCCGCGCGGCGCGCCTGCGCGGCGAGCGCCGCCGAGTCGGAGCCGGCGTCGGCCTCGGAGAGCGCGAAGCCGCCCAGCATCTCGCCGCGGGCCAGGGGCGGAATCCAGCGCTGCTTCTGCGCCTCCGTCCCCTGGGCCAGGATCATCTGCATGGGGAGCGAGTTGTGCACGCTCATAGCCACGGCCACGGACGCGTCGCCCCGGGCGATCTCCTCCAGCGCGAGCAGGTAGGAGACGGTGTCGAGCGCCAGCCCCTCGTACTCCTCGGGCACCAGCATCCCCAGGAAGCCCAGCTCGCCCAGCTTGCCGATGATCTCGCGGGGAAAGGCCGCCTCCCGGTCCCACTCCTCCGCGTGGGGCCGCAGCTCGCCCTCGGCGAACTCGCGGGCCAGGTCACGGATCTGCTGCTGTTCCTCGGTCATCCACTGCCAGTGCGTGAGTGCGTTAGTGCGTGAGTGCGGAAGTCGTCCGCGCCACGCGTCGTCGTCCGGTCAGCCGCAGCGGTCTTCGGGGCGCGCGTAGGAGCGCAGCAGCCCGCACTGCTCGCAGCGTAGCGTGACGATGTCGTAGCGCGCGCGGTCCCGTACGTTCAGCCCGGCGTTCATCCCCAGGAACTTCGTCGTCTCGGGTTCGCCTTCCACCCAGAACGCCTGCGCCGGCACCGAGTAGTCGCCGCGGTCGGCGGTGTAGCCCATCTGCATCGTCCCGCCACACTCCGCGCACGGCTTCGCCTGCGTCATCATCCCACTCCTTGAAGCGCCGCTCCGCCGGCCGGCGTGAGTCCGGCTCATTCGCAAAGCACAAAAGCGCGTGGGCGCGGGGTCCACTCCCGCACTCACGCACTTCCGCACTCACGCACTGTACGCGTAGAATCCTTCGCCCGTCTTGCGGCCCAGCTTGCCGGCGGCCACGTACTTCCGCAGCAGGGGGCACGGGCGGTACTTGTCGTCGCCCAGGCCGTCGTGCAGCACCTGCATGATGGCCAGGCAGGTGTCCAGGCCAATGAGGTCCGCCAGCGCCAGCGGGCCCATGGGGTGGTTCATCCCCAGCTTCATCACCGTGTCGATGGCCTCGCGGTCCGCCACGCCCTCCATCAGGCAGAACACGGCCTCGTTGATCATGGGCATCAGGATGCGGTTGGAGACGAAGCCGGGGTAGTCCTGCGCCTCGGCCACCGTCTTTCCCAGCTTCTCCGACGTTTCCACGGTGATGCGCGTCGTCTCCTCGGACGTCGCCAGGCCGCGGATGATCTCCACGAGCTTCATCACGGGGACGGGATTCATGAAGTGCATCCCGATCACCCGGTCCGCCCGGCCCGTGCGCCCCGCGATCTCCGTGATGGAGATGGACGACGTGTTGCTGGCCAGGATGGCGTGCGCCGGCGCGTGCCGGTCCAGCTCCTCGAAGATGCGGAACTTGAGGTCGCGGTTCTCCGTGGCGGCCTCGATCACCAGGTCGGCATCCGCCACGGCGGAAAGCTCCGTCGCGGTTCTGATGCGGCCCAGGGCGGCGTCGCGGTCCGTCTCGGCAAGGGCGCCCTTCTTGATCTGCCGGTCCATGTTGCCGGCGATGGTCTTGCGCGCGCCTTCCAGCGCCTCGGCGCGGACGTCGATCATGGTGACGTCATAGCCGGCCTGCGCGAACACGTGCACGATGCCGTTGCCCATGGTCCCCGCCCCCACCACCGCGACTTTCCGGATCTCCGGCATTTCGTTCAGTCTCTGGTCAAAATGTCGACGCACCCGTCCCGGGGTGCTTCTTTTTCGAACGAGCGTTCAAGCCAGCGCCGCGTAAAGCGCGAAATAGACGATCAGCAGCAGCACGCCCGTGACCACGCACCAGAGCGCCGCGTTCTGCGTGTAGCGTCCTTCTTCCTCCGGCCCGGCGGCGCGGGCGCGGTCCAGCGCCTGCCGCACCCCGCCCGCGTCGGCGATGTCGCGCAGCCCCACGGAGCGCCGCCCGCCGATCCACGCACCCGAACCGAAGAGGACGAGCAGCACGCCCATGGTGAACACGCACAGCAGCCAGATGCGCTCGCGGTCCACGGCGGGGTCCAGCCCGATGGCGCGGAACGGGAACAGGAGCGGCACCAGCGCCGCAAAGGCGATGGAGACGCCCGCCGCGCTCCCCCAGAACCGCAGCGCCGCGCGGTTCACGCCACCCGCCCCGGACCGAGGCGCGAATCCACCAGCGGGCGCAGCGCGGCCATCCGCGGGGATTCGCCCAGGTGCCGCGTTCGCCAGATCCACGCCGCGCCGGCGGCAATGGCCAGGGTGGCCGCCAATCCCGCCTCCGGGCCGAACGACCCGCCCGTCAGCACGTCGGGCCCCAGCTCGCGGACGTCGTAGAGCGGCGTGTCGAACTCGTTCAGCCCGCTCACGGGAAATCCCAGCAGCGACTGCATGGTCCAGTTCCACCCCAGGTGCACGGCCGTGGCGAACCACAGGGAGCGCGTCTTGAGGTAGGCCACCGCCAGCATCACCCCGGCCAGGAAGATGTTGGCCAGCGCCACCGGCGTCACGGACGGGTTGCCCGCATGCAGCAGGGCGAACAGCGCCGAGGTGAGCAAAATGGCGGGCCAGGCGCCGATCCCCTGGACCAGCGCCTGGAACGCGTATCCCCGGAACGCGGCCTCTTCCGCCGCCGCCGCGACGGCGAAAAACGCCAGCGAAAGGGCAAGGGCGGCGACATATTCTCCCCCCGAGCCCGTGTCCGCAACCCACCGCGCCATACTCGCCACCGTAAGCAAGAGCACGGCGAGCGCGAGCATGGCACCGCCGGCGGCGAATCCCACGACGGAATCCCGCCCCGCGGCGGGGTCCGCGGCAAATCCCAGGGCCCCGAGGGGACGCCGGTCCACCGCCGCCAGCATCACCCATCCCGCCAGGATGGACGAAAGCAGCATCACCAGCACCTGCACCACCATCCCGGCCCGCGCGTCCCCCGCGAAGGGGGCGACCAGGACCGACAGCAGCGCATACAGCACCAGGGCAAAGACCCACACCAGCAGCGAGAACAGCAGGATCCGCCACCCCGCCCGCAGCCCGTGCGGCCCGAACAGCACCCAGTCGATCCCCCCACGCCGGGCCGGCGCCCCACCCGGTGCGGGCGCGGCGTGGTCGGCGGGGAGATGCGTGGGATCGGTCATCGGCGTGCGGCTGCGATCAGGCGAAGATGGAGCACTGCTCCAAGACGAAGCCCCGTTCCGGCAGCCTCAGCAAGCCGAGACGGGGCTTCCCATGCATCCTGCAACGGCCGGGCAGATTCGCATCCACGGCGCGATCACCCGTCCGCCCCGCCACCCGCGCCTGCGTCTAGGCACGCGGGCGGCCGTGCAGTCCGCGAAGGCGGACTTCGCGAATTTCCAGCGGCGAATTCATTCGCTCGTACGGGGCTCGGCTCCTCCGGCGGGGACCGAACCAGCCCGGACCCCGCCGCTCTCCTGCCGCGCGCCGTCGCCCCCTCCCCCGGCCCCTCCCCGCGCAAACTACGCGCGGAGGGGGGAGAACGGATTGATCAACAGGATGCGTCGTTGCAGGCTGTCCTCTGTAACTGTCCCCTGTAACCCGCGGTTACGGTCCTTACATCCGCACCACCGACAGCGCCACGGCATCCCCGCCGCCCAGGCACAGCGTCGCCAGCCCCGTCTCCGCGTCGCGGTCCTTCATCGCGTGCAGCAGCGTGGTCAGCACGCGCGCGCCGGACGCGCCGATGGGGTGGCCCAGCGCCACCGCGCCGCCGTTCACGTTCACGCGGTCCCAGTCCCAGCCCAGGCCGGCGCCGTCCGCCAGCGCCTGCACGGCGAACGCCTCGTTGGCCTCGATCAGGTCGTAGTCGCTGATCTGGCTTCCCTGCTTCTTCATCAGCTTCTTCACCGCCTCGATGGGGGCGAAGAACAGCTCCTTGGGCTCCACGGCGCCCGTGGAATACGCCGCGATGCGCGCCAGGATGGTGAGCCCGTGCGCACGCGCGTACTCCTCGCTGACGACGATCACGGCGGACGCGCCGTCGTTCATGGACGACGCGTTGCCGGCGGTCACGACGGGGTCCGTCACGTCGGCCGGCGCGTGCTCCTTGAACGCCGGCTTCAGCTTGCCCAGTGAGTCCATGGACGAGTCCGCGCGCGGGCCCTCGTCCGCATCCACCACGGTCGTGCCCTTGCGGCCGGCGATCTCGATGGGGACGATCTCTTCCTTGAACTTGCCGGCGGCCGCGGCGGCCACCGCCTTCTGGTGCGACTGCACGCTGAACTGGTCGGCCATCTCGCGGGTGATGCCGGCCTTCTTGGCCGTGTACTCCGCGTGCCCGCCCATGTGCACCTCGCAGAACGAGCACCACAGCCCGTCGCGGATCAGCCCGTCCACCATGGTCTGGTCGCCGAACTTGACGCCGTTGCGCATGCCGTAGACGTAGAACGGCGCGTTCGACATCGACTCCTGCCCGCCCGCGATCACCACCTGGCTGTCGCCGGCGCGGATGGACTGCGCGGCCAGCATGACCGCCTTGAGGCCGCTGCCGCACACCTTGTTGATGGTCAGGGCGCTGACGGTGTTCGGCAGCCCGGACTTGATGGTGGCCTGGCGCGCGGGGGCCTGGCCCACGCCGCCCTGCACCACGTTGCCCATGATGACCTCGGCCACGTCCTGCACGTCGATGCCGGCGCGCTGCACGGCCTCGCGGATGGCCGCCGCGCCCAGCTCCGGCGCCGAAAGCGTGGCCAGCGAGCCCAGGAAGCGGCCGATGGGCGTGCGCACCGCGCTGACGATCACCGGCGTGGTCTTCGGATCCCGTGCGATATCGATCATCTGCTCCTCAAGCGTTATGGAAGATGCCTTCGCGTTCGCCCCGTCCCTTCAACTCCCGCACTTACGCACTACCGCACTCACGCACTTTCCTCATCCAGCCGCACGCCCTTGCCGTCCGCCGCGGCGTATCCCCAGGGGGTGAACGGGTCGTGCGTGCTCACCAGCAGCCACCGCTCGTCCGTGGCGCGCTGCAGCAGCGCGCGCTTGCTCTCCAGCGTCACCAGCGGCTCCACGTCGTAGCCCATCACCCACGGCAGCGGCAGGTGGGCGAAGGTGGGCATCACGTCCGCCAGAAAGCACGCCGTCTCGCCCCCCGAGCGCAGCAGCACCGACTGGTGGTGCGGGCAGTGCCCGGGCGTGCGCATCACCGAAATACCGGGGACGATCTCCACGTTCCCGTCGATCAGCTCCAGCTGCCCCGCCTGCATTACCGGATCGTAGTTGTCCG
>DATING010000486.1:0-3807 GCA_035474555.1 Longimicrobium sp.
AGGGGAACGCGCAGCAGCGACGCGTCGCCGCCCGTGTGCTCCGCGTTCCACATCCCGTCGCCCGCGCCGTCGGAGCGGACGAGCACGTTCAGGTGCCGGTCCGCGCTCTCCAGGAACGAGAACTGGTCCACGGGGCTCCCCGTCACACCCAGTGCGCCCGGGCCCGAGCCGTCGAGCGGAATGCGGTACAGCACGCTGCCGGGCTTGGCCTTGCGGCCGTGGTGCCGCGCCTCGGCCGCCCACACGTACACGGCCCCCGGCGCCACGTAGAACACGTGCCCCGGCGGGCCCAGCACGGCGCTCCCCTGGCACTCCATCTCGTCCGTCTCCAGGTCGCACACCGTCACCGTGTGCAGGGCCACGCCCCCCTCCAGGCTGACGGGGCGCGCCGGCCGGTACACGCGCGTGGCGGGAAGGATGCGGCGGAACTCGTTCTGCTGGGCGTCCGGGTGCCAGCGGCGCATGGCGGGAAAGCCGGCGAACGGGTCGTCTATCCCCAGGTTCAGGTGCAGGGGCGTGTAGAACACCAGCTTGCCCTCGATCAGGCGGCTGGCGTAGTTGCGCGACGAGTAGTAGTCGTTGCTGCGCAGGTGATACGTGGAGCGGTGCGCCAGCCGCCCGTCGCGCCCGATGCGGAACAGCCCCACCTCCGTGCCGCCCCGCGCGTAGCTGTAGCCGATGACGACGATGGCGTCGCCGGAAACGAGCATCTCGTCATACCACGCGTCCGACGCGTCCGTGTCCGGCCCGAAGGCGTTCACGGCGGATACGGGGCTCAGCGTGTCGCCGCCGATGGCCACGGTGAACAGCCGGCCGCGGCGCAGCATCACCAGGTGGTTGCCGTGCACCTTCACGATGCCGCCCTCGTCCACCCCGGCGTGCTGCACGTTGGTCACGGACTCGCCCTCCGCCGCGCGCTCCGACTCGGGCGGCACCAGCTCCTGGAACCCTGTCGCGGGCGCCGGCTCGGGTTCGGCGAGATCGACCAGCTCCTCGGCCGACTCGTAGCGATGCAGGGCCTGCTGCTCCCTGCCCAGCTGCCGCAGGTAGGCGCCCAGCTCCTGCTCGGACTGGAACGCGGCCAGCGTGGGGGTGGGCGGCGCGCTGGCCAGCCCGGCGCGCGTGGGACGCTCGGCGCAGGCGGCGAGGCTGCATGCGGCCACGACGGCCGCGAACCCTGTGCGCAGGGAAATCTTCATGGTCATGGGACCCTCGGTTGGCGTGCTTCGTCCTGCTCCCCTTCGCATACGGAACGCGCGCCCGCCGCCCCCTCTGACGCACCGGCCCGCGCGCCGCATCCTCTCCGGTGGACGGCGGGGGATGCCGGCGCTGATCCGCACCGCGCCTGGAAGATCTTGTGACGATCTCGGGCCCGGCATGCGGACCACTGTGTACCGTTCGTCGTCCACGGGTGCGGATTGGCACCGGATTCGCGCCCGGTCTGCGTTAGTCACCAGGGCGGGAACCGGGGCCGAGGCCCTCAACGCGGGAGATGGAGATCATGCGCAAGCTCAGGCTGCACCTCGACGACCTGGCCGTGAACACCTTCCATACGCTCCCCGCGCCCGGCGCGGGCGCACGCGGCACGCTGGTCGCCCACCAGGACGCGGCGGTGCCTCCGACCACCGATTGCCTGACGCTGATCCCGCCGACCCAGGCCAACTGCCCGACCACGGACTGCTTCACGCACGTCCCCCTCACGCACTACTGCGGCTGACCGGCTGCTCGGCGCGTGAATGGTCGGCCGGGAATCGGGCCCGGGGACGGATCGTCTCTGGGCCCGATCTTTCTCCGCGTCACCCCTCCCGCCGCGCCGTGCGGCACCTGCATCTGGCGAGTCGAGGCCGCGACCGCCATCGTGCAGCCGGTGGCCACGCCATCGTGCCATCCATCCCGTCGTCCACCGGTTCTCCACCCTCCCCGATCCCATGACGCGCATCCCATCCAACCCATCCCGCCCGCGTTTTCTTCGATCGATGAACGGCCATCGCACCACGCGGCGCCCCTGGACGGCCGCCGTCCTGCCCCTGCTGATGATGACCGCCGCGCCGCTCGCCGCGCAGGACTCGCTGACGGCGATGCTGCGGGCCAACGCGCATCCCCTGCGGGCCGCCGCGGACGGGCGTCTGTCCGGCGCGGGCGCGGAGCTGCTGCTGGCCGCCGGGCGCGACGCGCAGTTCTTCCTGATCGGCGAGGAGCACGGCGTGGCGGAGATCCCGCTCGTGGCCGCGGGGCTGTTCCGCGAGCTGGCGCCGGCCGGCTACCGGCACCTGGCCATCGAGACGGGTGAGATGATGGCGGCAGAGCTCAACCGGCGCGTGCTGGCGGATACCACCGGCGCCGCGTTCGCCGCGTTCGGCCGCGACTTCTTTCCCGGCGCGCCGTTCTACAACTGGCGCGAGGACGCGGCGCTGCTGCGCACGGCCGTGGCCGCGGCGGGGGGGCGCGACGACGTGCTGTGGGGGCTGGACTACGACATCATGGCGGACCGCTACACCCTGCGCCGGCTGCGCGACATCGCCCCCACGCCCGCCGCCCGGGCCGCCGCCGAGGCCGTGATCGCGCGCGCGGACAGTGCGCTACAGCAGGCCCTGGCCACGCAGAACCCGGGGCTGCTGATGATGTTCGGCGGCCCGGAAGACGTGTACGCGCCCCTGCGCGCGGCGTACGCGCCGGAGCCGGGATCGGAGGCGGACCGCATCCTCCGGCTGATGGAGACGACGCGCGAGATCAACGCGTACTGGGGCCGGGGGCAGGGCTACCTCTCCAACCACCACCGCGCGCTGTTCAACAAGCGGCAGCTCATGCACTACCTGCACGGGGCCATGCACCGCGACGGCGGCCGCATGCCGCGGGTGATGATGAAGTTCGGCTCCAGCCACATGGTGCGCGGCCGCACCTTCACCAACGTGTACGACCTGGGGACGCTCGCGTCGGAGATCGCGGACGTGCACGGCAGCCGCTCGTTCGGCGTGCTGATGCTGGGCGGCGCGGGCACCACGCACGCGGTCATCGATCCCCGCGTCTTCCGCTCCGTGGAGGCGCCCGTGGAGGTGGAGCCGTGGGCGCAGCCGTTCTACGATGCCGCCGACCCGGCGCGCTGGACGGTGCTGGATTTGCGACCCATCCGCGCGCGCATCCCGCGCCTGGGCACCCTGCCGGAGGAGACGCTGAAGGTGCTGTACGGATTCGACGCCGTGGTCATCCTCTCCGGTAGCGGCCCGCAGCACGACCTGGCGGCGCAGTGAGCACGAGTCGATACCAGACGAAGCGTTCGTGGCACATCGTCTGTATGCCGCTGCCGCAGGGTGTTATGTTGATAGAAACGCTTTCCAGGAGAACCGCGAATGACGTTTCCGGCTGTTGATCTGGGTGGCGCCACCGAGGAATTGCGGGAGTTGGTTGATCAAGCCTCACGCAGTGGCGAGGTCGTACTTACGCGCGCCGGTGAAGCAGTCGCCAGGATCATCCCGCTCGCACGTGCCAGGGGCCCGCGGCGTCCGGGCAGTGCACAGGGGCTCATCCACATGGCGGATGATTTCGATGAGATGCCCGAAGACTTCCACGAATACTTTTGAGCCGTGGCCCTGCTCCTCGATACTCATACGCTACTGTGGTTCATCGGCAATCACCCCCGGCTGAGCAGCGTTGCAGCCGGCAGGATCGCGGATCCAGGCGAAATCGTATTGGTGAGCGTGGTGAACGCGTGGGAGATCGTAATCAAGCTTAGCACGGGAAAGCTTACGCTGGACCAACCGGTCGCCGAAATCTGGCGCAACGCTGTTATGCAGAATGGTTTCGGCATAC
>DATING010000487.1:0-2951 GCA_035474555.1 Longimicrobium sp.
TAGACCGTATGCGATCCTCTCCGATTCTCCGCCATTCGATCTCCCGAGGTTCGGATTCTCCTCGTGAGTCTAGCTTTTACGGATCGCTAAAGCTATTCGCCTAAAGGCGAAGGTTTCAGACCTGGTGTCGAGACGAATGAACCCGCGATGTCGGCCTTCGCCGACGGACCGCGGCACGGCGGCCTACCGCGGGCCTGGCAAGGTCCCGGCGCCGGTGGGCGAATCGCAAAGGCGTCCTTGAGTGCAGCCCTGTTCGCGTCGCGCCTCGGCGCGAGACAGGGCTTACCGCAGTCCCAGCGGCGGATTCATCCGCTCCGGACGGAAGGCCGCTCCATCCAACGAGACCCATCCACCGCCCACTCCCGCACTTTCGCACTTCTCGCACTGCCGTCACAGTTCCCCGTGCGCCGCGGCCGTCGCCGTCTCGAACAGGTCGATCTGGGCGCGCTTGGGGGCGATGCGGTCGCGCAGGTCCACGGCATCCAGCCCCAGCTGCGTGGGCCGGTGGTCGTCCGTGACGATGAAGGGCAGCGCGCGGCGCATGGGGACGCCCAGGCGGCGCAGGTCCTCCGTGCGGATGGCCGTCCAGCGCCGCGCGGCCAGGATGCGCGTCACGTTGCGCGCGCCCAGCCCGGGAATGCGCAGCAGGTCCTCGCGCGGGGCGCGGTTCACGTCCACGGGAAAGCGGTCGCGGTTGCGCAGGGCCCACGACACCTTGGGGTCCATCCCCAGGTCCAGGTTGGGCGCCTCGCGCGTGGTCAGCTCGTCCGCGCTGAAGCCGTAGAACCGCATCAGCCAGTCCGCCTGGTACAGCCGGTGCTCGCGCACCAGCGGCGTGGCGATGGGCGGCAGCCCCGCCGACGCATCCGGGATGGGCGAAAAGCCGGAGTAGTACACGCGCTTGAGCCGCGGCCCCTGGTACAGCGCCGACGCGGTGGAGAGGATGGTCGCGTCCGTGGCGTCCGTGGCGCCCACGATCATCTGCGTGCTCTGGCCGGCGGGCGCGAAGACGGGGAGCCGGCGCTTGGGAGCCGCGTCCTGCTTGGCCTCGTCGATGCGTTCGGACATCCGCTGCATGGCGCCGGTGATCTGCACCAGCTTCTTCTCCGGTGCCAGCTGGTCCAGGTTGTCCTGCGTGGGCAGCTCCACGTTCAGGCTGATGCGGTCCGCCCAGCGGCCGGCCACGTCCAGCAGCTCCGGCGACGCGTCGGGGATGGCCTTGAGGTGGATGTACCCCGCGAAGCCGTGCTCCTCGCGCAGCGTGCGCGCCACGCCGATGAGCTGCTCCATGGTGTAGTCCGGGTTCTGGATGATCCCGGAACTCAGGAACAGTCCCTCGATGTAGTTGCGGCGGTAGAAGTCCAGCGTGAGGTCCACCACCTCCTGCACCCGGAAGCGCGCGCGGCGTACGTCGCTGCTGCGGCGGTTGATGCAGTACTGGCAGTCGTAGATGCAGACGTTGGTGAGCAGGATCTTGAGCAGCGACACGCACCGGCCGTCCGGCGTGTAGCTGTGGCAGATGCCCGACCCTTCCGTGGATCCGATCCCCTTTTTGCCGCCCTTGCGCCCCTTGGCGCCGCTGCTGCTGCACGACGCGTCGTACTTGGCCGCGTCGGCAAGGATGGCGAGCTTCTGCGCGATCTCCATCGTCTTTTCGGCCCCACGGATGAACGCCCCGAACAGGAGCCGAAATTTAATCTTTGCACAGGGTTGGCGCAACCCGCGCAAGTGACTGCGATGGGATGAGATGCGGGGATGGGAGAGGCGGTCGCGAGCCCCGCGGGCAGAGCGAATGAATTCGCCGCAACAAACACACGAAGTCCGCCTGCGCGGACTATCCGTCACGGGCCAGTGCCACGCCGGCACGGAGGCTCCGAGCACGCTGAAGTTCTCCCCCTCCTGCCCGCGAAGCGGGGGAGGGGGCCGGGGGGAGGGGGCTCTCCGCCGGTGCAGGCAGCCCACCATCCGGCACGATCGATCTCACCTCGCCCAGGGTTTACATTCGCTCCGGATGAGGCGCCCCCACCCCGGCGAAGATCCTGATCCGCCGAGATCATCCGTCCCGGCGAATCCCGTCAGGCGAACAGATCGGGCGCAGCCGGCGCGGCGGGGGCGGTGCCGAGGCGGGCCTGGCCGGTGGGGCAGAGGTCCAGGACGGGGCAGCGGGCGCACGCGGGGTTCTTGAAGAAGCAGCACTTCTGCCCGTGCAGCATGAGCACCTCATGGTGATCGTACACCTGCTGCGCCGTCCAGTCCGGCGGCAGCAGCGCCTCCAGCAGCCGGTGTGCGGGGCCCACGGGCACGCCGGCCGGCAGCAGCCCCAGCCGCGTGGCCACGCGGTGGTGATGGCTGTCCACCGGCAGCGCCGGCATCCGCAGCCGGCTGAAGAGCAGCACCGCCGCGCTCGTCTTGGGGCCCACGCCCGTGAGCGACTCCAGCCACGCGCGCGCCTCCGGCACGGGCAGATCGCCCAGGAAGTCGAGCGAGAGCTCGCCCCGCCGCGCCGTCACGTCGCGCAGAACCTGCTGGATGCGCGGCGCCTTCTGCTCCGGCCAGGTGCACGGGGCGATGGCGTCCTGTACCTGCTCCGTGGGCGCGTCGCGCACGGCCTCCCACGACGGAAAGCGGCGCCGCAGCTCGCGGAACGCCTGCCCGGAATTCCGATTGACCGTGCGGTGCGAGAGCAGCGACGAGACCAGCTCGCTCAGCGGGTCGAGCTCGTGGAAGAAGGGGATCGGGCAGCCGTAGGCCGCGCACAGCCGCTCGTGCACGAGCAGCGCCTTCGCGCGCAGCGCGTCGTCGACGAGGGGGAGCGCGGCGCGGCGGCGCGTGCTGGGCATGGTGCGCTGCGCATCACGCCGCGTGCCGCGACCCGTCGCCGGGCGGAGGAACCGCGGATTCCCGCGGATCCTTGTTGCTGATCGAAGAGCAGCCGCGGATCACGCGGATGA
>DATING010000488.1:0-17079 GCA_035474555.1 Longimicrobium sp.
CCACTGAGATGTTCAATGTCCCCCGCGATGGAGAAATCCGATGACGAAGCGCTTCTGGGCCCTCATGCTTGGCGCCCTGCTGGTTACCGGCACCGCCGCCTGCAACGACAACGCCGAAGACCACAACAACGAGGCGGCCGAGGAAGCCCGCTCCGGCGACACCGAAGAAGCCGCCGAGGAAAAGGCCGAGGCCCGGCAGGACTCCGCGCAGGGCGACAACACCGAAGGCGTGAACTAGCCTCGCCCTTCGCCCGGCTGCAAACGAACGCCTCCGCGGTCTTCCGCGGAGGCGTTCCTTTGTTCTACGAGCGAAAGTTGCCGAACGCCAGCTCCAGCCCGAAGTCCTGCTTCTTGAGGTGCGCGATGACGGCCTGCAGGTCGTCGATGGAGGCGCTGGTGACGCGCACCTGCTCGTCCTGGATCTGCGCGTTCACCTTCTTGAAGCCCGCCTCCTTGATGGACTTGACGATCTCCTTGCCCTTTTCGGTGCTGATGTTCTGCACCAGGGTGATCGTCTGCCGCGCCTTGCCGCCGAACGCCTGCTCCACGTCGCCGTAGTCCAGGTTGCGGATGGGCACGCCGCGCTTGATGAGCTTGCTCTGGATGATGTCGACGAGCGCCGTGAGCTTGTACTCGTCGTCGGCCAGCAGCTTGAGCGTGCCGTCCTTCTTGCTGAAGTCGATCTCGACCGTGGCGCCCTTGAAGTCGTAGCGCTGCGCCACTTCCTTGTGCGCCTGGTTCACGGCGTTGTCCACCTCCTGCAGGTCTACGCTGGAGGTGATGTCGAACGTGGAGGTCTTGGCCATGATTCTATGCGTCGATTCTGATCCGTAGCAGTTCGCCTTCCACCCGCCAATGTAGGCCCCGCGCCGGGGATGCGGCAACCCGTCGTCCCGGGAAATCCATTCCGCGCCGGCGGTGCCTGCCAGGAACTCCAAGACGAGATCCTTGCGCATGTTTCGGGACTAACCTACTCTGTCCACCTTTGCTCCGGCTGTTCCGCATCCCTGAGCCGGGGTTCCTCCAGCCCACGAGCCCCGGCCAGGCACCGCTTCAGCGCCTTCCAATCTCCCGCCCGATAGAAATGAAGAAGCTCATTCCCATCCTGCTCCTCGCCCACGCTCTGATGGAGTGCGGGAGTGATGAACCTGCCCTCCGCCACGGCCCGGGAGAGCTGGACCATTCGCGCCTGCGACCTACCCGGATCAAGGGCACGATCGTGGCGCAAGGCGATTTTCTCGCCACCCCCAATCGCATCGTCCCCATACAAGACTACCTGGTGGTAGGGGACGATGGCTCCGAAACGAAGCTTCACATCCTCAGAGCCGATGGAAGCCGCATCCGTTCTATCGGCCGTGAAGGAGCGGGGCCGGGGGAGTTCAAGGGCATCCGGTCCGTGGTACCCGCGCCGGGTGCAGATGCCAAGGCGTGGGTGTACGACGTGAGCCTTAGCAGGATGACGGAGGTGGACCTCGCCGTCGCGCAGCAACCCTCGGAGATGCGCATCGTCACGCTCGCGCAGGAGATCCTGCCCATCCAGCCGCTCTGGCTGGGCGATACGATCGTCAGTCCCAACTTCTCGGACCGGGGCCGGCTCACGTTCTTTGGGCCGCAGGGACAGTTCCTCCACGCGGCGGGGCCGTTGCCCAGGGACAGCAAAGGCACTCCGTCGAGCGTGCTGCAGCAGGCGTGGATGGGGCACATCGCCGTGAGCCCCCGGCGCGGGCTCATCGCGCTCGCCACCTTCTACGCGGACCAGCTGGAGATCTACCGGAGCGACGGTTCGCTGGTGCGCACGGTGCGGGGGCCGTTCCGTTTCGATCCCAAGTTCGAGACCGCGGACGCCGGGGGCGGGTTCCTGACGATGAGCTCGGGCGAGTCGATGCGGATCGGCTATTCCCACGTCGCGGCAACGGATGACGAGATCTACGCCCTCTTCTCGGGGCGGACGCGGGAAGCGTTCGGCGGCGGGTCGTCGTTCGGCCGGTTCGTGCACGTGTATGATTGGGACGGCGAGCTGAAGCGCGTGCTGGAGTTGGACGAGGCCGTGGTGGCGGTCTCGATCTCGCCGGACCGCAAGTCGCTCTACGCGGTTCGCCACGACCCTGAGCCGGCAATCCTGGCGTTCCCGCTTCCGACCCGGTAGTCGCGTACGAGTGCAGAAAAGCGGCGGCGGCCCGAGAGGTGGGCCGTCCGCCGCTTTTCATCATCCGGATCGGGCTCAGGCGCCCGCGAGCAGGGCTTCGAGGCGGTCGATGAGCTCGGCCTGGGCGGGGTTGATGCGCCCGCGGGCCTCGGCGGGGGTGAACCAGGCGCAGCGATCCACCTCGGGAAAGGTGATCCACCGGCCGGAGCCGCGCGGCCACTCGGTCCGCATCTCGTTGCTCACGGCGGCCGCGGGGTCGGCGTCGCCCTCCCAGGCCCAGGCGTGCACGCGCTTGCCGGCTTTCTGGCGGATGTCGCCCAGGGGCAGGAAGGGGCCCGCGGGCACAATCCCCGTCTCTTCCTGGAACTCGCGGCGGGCGCCGTCCAGCGGCGCCTCGCCCTCGTCCACCAGCCCCTTGGGGATGGTCCAGGCGCCCTGGTCCTTGTTCTTCCAGAACGGGCCGCCGGGATGGGCCAGGAACACCTCCAGCCCCCGCGCCGTCCGCCGGTACATCAGCAGCCCCGCGCTCTCGCCGCCGTGCCGCGTCATGGCGCGCCCTCTCCCGAGACGGCCCACGTCCGCACCCGGTATGCGCCGCCGCCCACGAGCTCCATCAGCCGCGTCCCATCCGCCGAGAACCGGTACGCGAGCACCGACGGGGGCTGCTCGGGCGCATACAGCACCTGCACGGGCTCGGTGGACCGCAGGTCCCACACGTGGTGCCCCGCGTAGCCGCTGCCCCCCACCAGCAGCCGGTTGTCCGGGCTGATCGCCAGCTGGTGGCCGCAACGCCCCACGGGCAGCGAGGCCACGCGCAGGCGCTCGCCCATGGACCACACGTCCACCTGCCCGCACGTGTCCAGGGCCACGAGCGTCCCGTCCGGGCTGAACGCGATGGACGTGGCGTCCTGGTGCTCCACGAACAGGCGGCCTGCGGGTGTGCCCGTGCGGCCGTCGTACAGCTCCACGGTGCCGGAAAGCGTGGCCAGGGCCAGCAGGCCGCCGCCGGGCTGAAAGGCCATGTCTTCCACGAGCTCGGGGCTCGTGCGCCCGGGCACGTCCGCGCGCACCCAGGCCGACCACAGGGTGTCGCGAGAGCGCACGTCCCAGGCGATCACGTGCCCGTTGGCTTCGCCCGCGAGCACGGACCCGTCGGGGCTGAACGCGACCTGGGCCGGAAAGTCGCCGGCGCGCAGGTACTCGCCAAAGGGGCTGGCCACCCGGCCCTTGCGGCCGTGGACGAAGTGCGCCACCTGGCGGGCCGACGGCACCTCCAGCACCCACACGTCGCTGGAGTTCGCGGAGGCCACGGCGAGCAGGCGCCCGTCCGGGCTGAAGGCCAGGGGCCGGGCAGACCCGCCGCGGGCCTGCTCGCCGTACGGGCGTGGAAAGGTCCACACGGGCTGGCCCGTCGCCGCGTTCCACAGCCAGAGGGCGCCCTGCTCCCCGAACGAGGCGGCCCATCGCAGGTCGGGGCTCACGACGCCAGTGTAGCTCGTAGGCTGGCCGCGGCCCACCGACGCGTGCGGCCGCAGCGGCTGCGCCTGCACCCCCGGCGCGGTCAGCACGAGCAGCACGAGGAACAGTGCACGAATCCGGGAGCGCTGCCGCTCTGCGGTGGAGGGACGGTGCACGAAAGCCGTGGTTGGATGGATGGAAAGGCCGGCGGCTGCCGGCCGGGACCGGGCGGAGCGCGCGGCCCGTCCAAAATCCGGACGATGCGCGCACGGCGCAAGTGCCGCCTGCATCCCGCCCGTACGTCATCCGCCTCGTCCGCCCTCCGCCGGCTTGTGGAAGAGGACGACGTTCCGCCCGGGCGCCTCCATCCGCCACCCGTGCGCGTCCGCGATCCACCGCATCGTATCCGCGTGGTAGAAGCAGACGTGCGTGGGGTCGCGGGCGTAGCGCCAGGTGGCGAAGTCGCGCGCGTCGTCCAGCAGCTCCGTCATCACCCCCAGCCAGCCGCCGGGGCGCAGCAGCCCGTCCAGCCGCGCGAACTCCTCCGCGGGATGGTGAAAGTGCTCCGCCGTCTCCGTGCAGGTGACGAAGTCGTACGCGCGGCGCAGCGCATCCCCGTCCGGCGCGAAGAACGGGTCGTAGATGCGCATCCGGAATCCGCGCTCCGCCATCATCCCCGCCAGCGCGGGGCCGGGGCCGGAGCCGTAATCCAGCCCCTCGGCCCCCGGCGCGAGCCGCTCCGCCAGCGGGTCCGCCACGCGGGCCAGGAACGCGCGGTAGCCGGGATCGGCCGGGTCGTTCTCGTGCGTGCCGTAGTGCGCGCGCTCCGCCTCCGGCGACGGATGGTGCTCCGGCGCCAGGACCACGAGCCGGCACACGGGGCAGCGCCCGTAGCGGCCGGTGCGCAGCTCGGCGAAGGGCTGCACGCGGCCGGAGTGGCAGAGGGGGCACGGCGGCAGGGGCATGGGCATCCACCCGGGAGAGCACGACGACGGGGACGGGGGATGATACGCGCCGGGAGCCCGCCGCGCTGCACCCGGCGCGCGGAAGGGGCGCAGCCGGCCCCGCCGGGACATCACCATGCCGGCAGCCGCGGCGTGGGTCCGCGGCTGCCGGTCCCGCGTCAGCTGTGCGTGGTGGAGTGGCTGTGGGAAGAGACGAACTGGATGGACTTGCCGCCGATGGAGAGGGTTACGTCGTTGTAGCCCAACCCCTTGAGCCCGTTCTGCCAGATGATCTGGCCCGTGGCCGCGTCCAGGCAGAAGAGGTGGCCGTAGCACCCGGCGAACACGCGGTTCTCATGCTGGATCACCGTCACGTCCTGCGAGCCCGTGGAAGCGAAAAAGCCGCTCCCGGCCAGCGCGGTGCGCCATGCCTCCTCGCCCGTCGCGGGGTCCACCGCCGCCACGTGGCCGTTGCTGCCGATGTAAAGCAGTTCCTTTTCCATCCCGTCCATGCTCCCGTTGGTGTTGCGTGCGCGGATCGCACTCCGGGCGACTGGAACGGAGGACGGCCCCGCCAGGTTTCGGCATCCGGCTGCGCGGCGGGATCGCGGCGCCAGGAATCAGCCCGAGCGATTCATCCGCTCGCGACGAGGGCGGAAACGTGCGAGTGGCCCCGGGAATGCAGCGAAGAATCCGTGGAGCTTCGGCCTGTCCGGCGGTGCGCGCCGCCGCCCGCGGAGCCCCCCTCGCCACCCGTCCGCCACCGGCCCGCACCCCGCGCGGCCGGCCGCCGGCGGCAACGCCCTTTCCGGGATGGAAACCATGGCATCCACAGGGATCTCGCTCCCCCGCCCCGCCCTCTTCGCCGGACTCGTCACGCTGCTGGCCGCGTGCGCGGGCAACCCGCAGGTGCAGGCGCCCGCGCCGGAGGGGGAGGCGGACCGGATGGAGATGGGCTACGGCACCCTGGACGCGCGGAACCTCACCAGCGCCGTCACGCGGGTGGAGACGGACCGGCCCAGCGAGGCGCGCGTGGGGCGGGTGGAGGAATTGATCCAGGGGCGCGTCGCGGGCGTGCAGGTGCTGCGGTCGGCCAACGGCGGGTACAGCGTGCGCATCCGGGGCAACTCCACGCTGCTGGGGAGCGGAGAGCCGCTGTACGTGGTGGACGGAACGCCGCTGCACGGGGGCATCCCGGGGCACGCGCTCAGCGGCATCAACCCGTCGGACATCACCAGCATCGTGGTGCTGAAGGATGCCGCGTCCGCCGCCATCTACGGCTCGCGGGCGGCCAACGGCGTGATCCTCATCCGCACCCGGCGCGGCAACTAGCCGGCGGCGGACGGCGGCGCCGCGTGGAGGACGGCGTCCGCCGCGAGCGCCTTGCCCAGGCACACGGCGTCCGTGCGCCCGGCGTACCGCCCGAAGTTGGGGATGCGGACGTACCCGTGCCGCTGGTAGAAGGCGATGCCGCGCGCGTTCACGTCCCCCGTCTCCAGCCAGACGGCGGCGTAGCCCCACGCGCGCGCGGCGGATTCGAGGAAGCGCAGCACGGCGCTGCCCACGCCGCGTGTTCCCGGCCGCGCGTACATCCGCTTCACCTCCGCCACGCCGTCCTCCAGGGGACGCAGCGCCCCGCATCCCACCGCCGTCCCCGCGGCGTCGCGCGCGACCACGAAGACGGCGCGCGGCACCTGCACGTCCGCCGCGCGAAAGCCGGACGCGCCGCTGCGCCCCGTCATCCGCTCCAGCGCATCCGACAGCTCCGCCATCAGCGCGCGCGACTCGAGCGCGTCCGGGTCCGCGGGCTCCACCGTCAGGGACGGATCCAGCGGCGGAGGAGGAGGGGAACCACTCAGGGGGCGTCCGTGCGGCGCGGGGCCATGCCCATCCGCAGGCGCACCTCGCGCGGCACGCCCAGGTGGCGCAGCACGGTCTCCGTCTCGCGCAGCCCCATCACCTCGCGCTGGACGACGTAGTACCACAGCGACTCCCCCGCCGCGGCCACCAGCGCGTCGCGCTCCGCCGTCTTTTCCCCGCCCTCCCCCGCCGCCGCGTCGTGCGCGGCCAGCGCTTCCAGCGCGCGCTCCAGCCGAAGGCCCAGGCGGGCCAGCGTGCCGGCGGATTCCTGCAGCAGCTCGTAGTTCAGCGCCTCGACGTTCGACTCGCGGTGCTGCGAGGCAAAGTGGCGCGGCAGTCGGTAGCTCATCTCCAAACGAACGGTCGGGTTTTCTCGATCGGTCCGCCCGGACAGCGGCAAGTGGAAGGCCCGCGGCCGGACAGGCGCGTTCCACGGCGGACGGGACGTCAGCGCGCGTGCGTCGCGCGGACGATGCAGTCGGCGCCCGTTTCGCAGGCGACCACCTGGACCGTATACCCCAATCCCCCCAGGAAGGCGCCGCACTCCGCCGCCAGCCCCGCGTTGTGCAGCTCGGCCAGGACGACGGGGCGCGTGGCGGCGAGCGTGCCGCGCGCCCCGTGCAGCACCGCCAGCTCGCTCCCCTCCACGTCCACCTTGAGCAGGTCCGGCGGAGGGGCGCCCGTGTGCGCCCGCCAGTCGTCCAGCCGCCACACGGGCACCGCCTGCCGCGGAAACGCGCCGAAGCGGGTGCGCCACGCGGGGTCCAGCACGCCGCGCGCGCCGTCCAGGTGCGACAGGGTAGAGACGGCGTCCCCGTCCCCCGCGCCCACCAGCGCGCGCTCGCCCGTTTCGTCCGCGAGGGCGCAGGAGTGCACGTGGATGGGCGCGCGTGCGGACGGATCCGCGTTGCGCGCGGCGTGCTCGCGGAGGCGCGCGGCGTTGGGGGCGTACGGCTCGAACGCGTGCACGGCGCCGCCCGGGCCCGCGCGCAGGGCCATCACCAGGCTGTAGTAGCCGATGTGGGCGCCCAGGTCGTAGCACACGTCCCCCGGCCGCACCGTCGCCGTGACGGCCGCCGCGAACACGGGCTCGTACGCGCCGCCCAGCATGGCGTCCACCCACGCCTCGCGCGACGCGGGAAGGCGCAGCGCGTGGCCCGCCAGCACGCCCCCGCGGACGTCCCGCCACGTCGCCTCCCCCGCCGGCGCATCCGGGTGCAGCGCGTGGCGCGCGGCGCGGGCGGCGTCGAGCAGGAGGGGCGGAAAAAGGCGTTTCGCGATCTCGCGGGGCGTCATGCGGCGGTGGCTTTCCCCTGGATGGAAAAAGGCGAGGCGCGTTCAGGCGAAGGCGAGGAAGTAGCTGCGCCCCACCTGTTTCGCCAGCCCCAGCTCCGCCGCCGCGTCCCAGCTGCGGACGTCCGCGAACCCGGCGGCCGCCAGCGCGCCCGTGACCTCGTCCAGGGAATAGCAGCGCTGGCGAAGGACGACGTCCGAGCGCGTCCACCCGTCGCCGTGGCGGAACATGGTGGCGCGGATCTCCCCCCTCGCGGCCACCTCGTCGTAGCGGGAGCGGACGATGCACGCGTACTCGTCCTCCACCACGCCGTACGAGCCGCGCCACCGCTCCCGGAATCCATCCGCCATGTTCAGGTCGAACAGGAACGGCGCCCCCGGCCGCAGCGCCGCCCGCACCGCGCCGAACGCCCGGCGCAGGTCATCCTCCTCCACCAGGTGGTTCAGGCTGTCGTACAGGCACAGCGCCAGGTCGTGCGCCTCGGACACTGCGAAGTCGCGCGCGTCGGCGACGAGGAACGCGCACCCGGGCGCGTTGCGGCGCGCGTGGCGGATCATCTCCGGCGAGCCGTCCACGCCCGTGACGGCGTATCCGCGGGCGTGCAGCGCCTGGTCCAGCTGGCCCGTGCCGCAGCACAGGTCCAGCACCCGCGCGGGCGCCGGCCGGGCGTCCAGCACCAGCCGGTCCAGCGTGGCCAGCGCGCGCGGCGTATCCCGGCCCCAGTGGCGGTCGTAGATCCAGGCGAAGTCGTCGTACGCGGCCGTCTCGGTCTTCATGGGTGGATGCGGGGAGGTGGATCGGAAAGGGCGGTGCGGATCAGCCGATCAGGCGTACGGGGTGGATGCGGAAGGGCCGCGGCGCCCCGTGGAGCATGCCGCGGCCCTGTCCCGAGAACCTGCTCCGGGCGTTCAGCGCGCGCGCCGCCACTCCTCCACGCCCCACCACACCAATCCGAGCCCCATCACCCCGTAGGTCGCGACGAACATCCAGTACGCCAGCGGATCACCGTCGCGCGACACGCGCTCCAGGTCGTCCCACGCCGTGCCTTCCATCAGCGTGGTGGCGACCTTGACCAGGAGCATGGCGCCGAACGCCACCAGGGCGATGGGTCCCCACACCTCGAACGGATGGCGCTTGGGGCCGCGCCGCACCGGCTGCCGAACGCTGCGTGCCCCGGGCGCGCCCGGTCCCTGGTCCCGCTTGCGGTGCTTGCGGCGGCTGGCTTTCATCCGATGGGATCGGCTGGGGATGCGGTCCGGCGGCTGCGGACCTGGGCGATCGTGGACACGATGACGGCAATCAACAACCCTGCTGCGACGAGAAGGAGCCAGACGGCATGCGCCCCGCCGATGGGGCCGCAGTGCATGCACAGGATGCTGTTCAGCGCGGCCCACGGCAGGCACAGCACCAGGGCCAGCGCCGCGCGTCCGGGCGCGTGCCGGTACGACCACACGCGCAGCACCAGCGCGAGCACCAGCAGCTCCACGGCGCCCCGCACCAGGAACGTCCGCAGGTCGCCGGGATAGTTCGCCATCCGCTCCCTGCCGGCCGGATCGAACGGCCCGCCCTGCCACGCCTGCACCAGCATCCCCACGAGGGCGACGGCGGCGGCCGCCATCCACAGGTACGGCACCATGCGCCTGCGGGGCGTGGGCGGACGGAGCGATTCGGGATCCACGCGGCTGATGCGTCAGTTCCGGGGGAGATGGGCGGCCGCGCGCGGATGCGCATCCGCCGAAGTCTCCGGCCGATCGCGATCGCTGAACGGATTGTACGAGATGCGGCGCGTAAAGTTGCGGCGCTCCCGTAATTGGCTGCGGTTCGCCTGCCCGTACGGGATGAAGATCGCCGTCCGCTCATCGCGGGCGCGCAGGCCGCCGTCAGCCGGCCGGGGGGAGCTCGCGGTAGAAGAGGACCGTCGCGTCCGCGCCGCCGTCGGCGTTCAGCGCGAAGCCGGGGATGCGCCCCGCCTCCGTCCAGCCGAGCCGGCGATACAGCCCCTCCGCCGTGTCGCCGGCGCGGGTGTCGAGTACCAGGAGCGTGCGTCCAGCCGCGCGGGCCGCATCGTCCGCGGCGGCCATGAGCGCCGCGCCCAGGCCGCGCCCGCGCGCCTCCGGCAGCACCATCAGCTTCTGGATCTCCGCGCGGTGGCGGGCGTTGGGGCGGCCTTCCAGGGCCAGCTGCACGCATCCCAGCAGCCGCCCGCCCTCCACCGCGCCGAGCAGCACGCGCGCGCCGTCCGCGATCCCGGGCAGGACCTCGCGCCAGTACGCGGCGGCATCCGCGTCCGAGAGCGGCGGCAGGAACCCGATGGAGGCGCCGCCCTCCACCGTGGAGCGCAGCAGCGAAACGAGCGCGGGGAGATGATCGCGCGCCTCCGCGGCGGAGAGGGGACGGATGTCGGTCACGTGCGGAATGGGCTGCGTGCGTTTTGTCCGCGGAGGCGGATAGCGTGATGGTGTAGCCGCGAATTCATTCGCTCCCGTCGGGAGCCGTGCATCGCCGACCGCGGGTCGCCTCCGCTGGCGGATGCGCATCATCCACAGCTCCCGTCGCTGCGGCGCGGATGCAACGAGAAACCGGCGGCCGCGCTCACAAGCTGCGCGGCCGCCGGGGTGCACACAAGCCTGCCGTGGACTTACCGCTGCAGGGCGACGAACACCGCGCTGCCAAAGAACACGAACACGGAGGCCGCGATCAGGGCGATGCTGAGCCAGGCCGGCAGCTTGCGCCCGTCCGGCCGCGTGGGGAGCATCATGCCCACGGGCACCGATGCGACCGCCGCGATCACCCCGCCGATGGCACCGCCGATGAGCGTCACGCTCAGCACCACGAACAGGGTGCACCAGATGGCCCAGCTCGCCAGCCGGTCCTGCCCAAAGACGTCGGCGGCCTTGGGCGCGGACGAGACGGGCGGCGTGAACACGGGCGCGGCGGCGGACATCGCCATGACGCCGCCGCCGCCGATACCACTCACGGGCTCGCGGCGGGTCAGGTGCTCGCCGTTGGGCAGCGCCACCCACTGCAGGACGGGATTCAGGATTCCGCAGGACGGGCACGAGCGCGCGGAGGCAGCCGTCGGCACGCCGCAATCGCGACAGGGCTTCATGAAAAGGAACGGAGTGGGGCGGGAACGGTTTCGGGGGAAGGCCGCATGATAAACACCTGGCGCCGCAACCGCAAGAAACTCGTCGTCCGCACGGCCGGAATCTGCCGGCTTTGTTCCTCACCTGCGCTGTACTACCGACTCCGAGAAAACAACCGGCCGCACGCAGAGACGCGGAGACGCAGAGAAAAGAGAAGAAGAGGATCGGCTGCCTCTGCTCGTCTTTTCTGCCGTTGTTATCTCTCCGCGCCTCTGCGTGAGGCCCATTCTTTTTGCGGATCTGGTATGATCATGATTCCGAGGGACAAAACGTCCGTTCACCCCCGCGGCCATGCGCCGGCGCGCACGGCCCGCTCGTACCCCGCCACCACCTCCGCGAACCCGGCCCCGAACGCGCGGACGAACGCGCCCTCCACGGCCTCCGGATCGCACAGGACGTCGTCGCGAAAGGCGAAGAACCGGTCGTGGCCCAGCCGGTACGCCAGGTACTCCATGAAGACGCGGTACTCCGCCAGGCGAAAGGAGCCGCGCATCTCCGCCGGCACGCGCCGCAGCTCCGGGTCGCCCCCCGGGCCAAAGCGGTAGGCGGGGTGCCGGGCCATGTGCCCCCACGCCGCGTCATCCAGGTAGTCGCCGGGGTTGCCGGCGCGGACGGCGAGCCCTTCCTCGAACCAATCCAGCCGCACGAGGGCGAAGGTGCGCCGCAGCGGCATCTGCTGGAACATCAGCGCATGCGTGAGCTCGTGCCGCAGCACGGCCTCCCGGTCCCGCCCGGGCTCCAGGGCCAGCGGCGAGACGTAGACGACCGTCCCCGTCTGCAAGGCGGCGCCGAGCACGGGGAGCGGATCCGTGTTCCAGCGCAGCAGCCCGCCGCAGTTGAAGAGTGTCCAATCATCCGTGACCACGATGGTGACGGGCGCGCGAAAGGCCAGCCCGTTCGCCCGCGCCACGTCCGCCAGGATGGTCTCCGCGCGGCGATACGCATCCGGCATCCCGTCCCGCCGTGGATACACCACCGTGGCGCCGGGAAAGGTCTCCGCCGCGTATCCGGGCCGGACCGGCGACCATGGAAACAGCGGCCCCCGCGTGGACGCGTGCGAAACGACGAACAGCAGCAGGAAGAGCGCGATCACGCGAAGGGCGCGTCTCACCATCGTCATCGAACCGTCCTCATGAGTGGAGCGTAGCCGGCGGAAGGGAGTGATGGATGGGACGGATGCAATCCGCGAAATGTTCGCAGGTCAGCGCCGGGTGGCCGGGTCCAGGCAGATCTCGCGATAGCTGGACGTGCTCGCCTCGCGGTTGGCGTTGCCCCAGTTGTTCACCTCCCCGGCCACGAGCGCGATGCAGGCGGCCGCCGCCAGCCCCGCCCCCCATCGCCGCCCGCGGACCGCGCGGCGGATGAAGACGAGCGCCGCGACCCCGTAGACGAGGCTCGAGAAGAAGGCGAGCATCACGACCACGCCGGGCCCATCGCAGTCCACGCCGCCGCCGCCCCAGCTGGCGTACTCGTTCGCCGGCATCAGCATGCCGAAAAGGGCGAACGGGAGCCCCAGGACCAGCGCACCCCACAGCACGACGTTCTGCCAGCGAATGCCGAACGTCCACGAATGTTCACGCCGCCGCGGGAGCTGCATCGATCGATCTCATGAAAAGCGTGATCCGCCGGCCATCCGGCCCGGACGCGCGCCCGGGCCGTTCCACATCATCCGAAATACGGTATGGGGCGCCGCCTATCCCTATCGCACCAGCACGCGGTAGCCGTGGGCGGGGATGTCCAGACGCCCCGCCGCGCCCAGCGTTGCCTGCGACCGGCTGAACCAGTCCGTGTACGCGCCCGGCTGCGCCAGCCCCTCGTACGCCGCGCTCACCGGCGCGTCGCCAAAGTTCACGGCGACCAGCACGGTGTTGGCGCCGCGCGTGCGGGTAAACGCGTACACGCGGCCGCCCCCGCTGGTTCGCAGCGTGGTCTGCGCGCCGCCCCAGGGGCCGTTCCACAGGGCCGGCTGGCGCTCCTTGAGGTCCAGCATGGCCGTGTAGAAGGGCGCCAGCGACGGACCGTTCCAATCCACCGTGTCTTTTTCGAAGAAGCGCAGCCGCTTGTTCAGGCTCGCCTCCTGCCCCGTGTACATCAGCGGCATGGAGTTGCGGACGGTGGCGCTCAGCACGAAGGCGGGGAGATGGTTGGCGCCCATCCGCTCGAACTCCGTGCCCTGCCAGCTGTTCTCGTCGTGGTTGCTGGTAAAGTACATGCGGTACGCGCCGGGGCCGTACGCGCTGTCCTGCCGCGCGAAGTAATGGTCCAGCTCCGCCGTCGTCTTCTTTCCCTGCGCGATCTCGTTCAGCAGGTGGTGCAGCTCCCAGCCGTACGTCATCTCGAACGCCGCGTGCATCTGCGGCGACTCCGCCTCCGCGAGCAGGAAGACGTCCGGGCGCACGGCCTTGAGCGCCGCGCCCGCATCCATCCAGAAGTCCATGGGCACCCCGCCCGCCACGTCGCAGCGGAACCCGTCGATCCCCATCTCCGTGAGCCACCAGCGCATCTCGCCGATCATCGCCTGCCGCATGGCGGGGCTGGCGTAGTTCAGCTCGGCCACGTCCGTCCAGTCCGTCTCGCGCCCCTCGTTGTCGCGCGCGTTCAGCACGCGGCCGTCGGGGGCGCGGTCGTGCCAGTCGGCATGCTGCGCGATCCACGGATGGTCGTGCGCGGTGTGGTTGGCCACCCAGTCCAGGATCACCCGCATCCCCTGCGCGTGCGCCGCGTCCACGAAGCGCTTGAAGTCCGCCTCGGTGCCGTGCTCGGGGTTGATGGCGGTGTAGTCGGCGATGGAGTAGTAGCTGCCCAGGCCGCCCTTTCGGTTCTTGACGCCGATGGGCTGCACGGGCATGAGCCACAGGATGTCCACGCCCATGCTGTCCAGCCGGGGCAGGTGCCGCTGCAGCGCCGCGAAAGTGCCTTCGGGCGTGAACTGCCGCACGTTGACCTCGTACATGGACGCGCTGCGGGTCCACGCCGGGTAGAACGACGTGTCCGCGCTCGGCATGCCGCCCGCCGCGGCCATCATCGCGGGCGGCTCCTGCGGCGCGGCGGCGGACACGGCGCCGGGGGTCTGCGGCGCGGCGCAGGCGGCGAGCGCGACGGCGGTCACGGGGAGAAGGGCAAATCTCATCGGGCACATGGGCTTTGGGATTGTGGCTCCGTTCGCCGGCGGGGGCCGGACCGGCGGAGATAGATGGATCGGCGACGCATTAATTTGTATGTAATTCTAACAAATGCAAGGATGTCGTGCCGCGCGCCTCTTCCTCCCCCTTCGAAATCCAGTGGGCACCCGCAAAAACCCATCACGCGGAGGACGCGGAGACAAACAGAGAGGACGCGGAGGAAGAGATGTTCTCCGCGTCCTCTCCCTTCTCCTCCGCGTCGTCCGCGTGATGCTCTTTCGATCCCGCGTGCACTCGGAGGCCGGATCGGGGTATCAGCATGCGGGCGGGCGAAGGTCGGAGGTCAGATTCGTCGCGCCTCCAGCGTTCCGATCATCCGGCCATGCTAAAAACTTGGCATGCGATGCGCGGGAACCAATCCGCCCGTTGCACCGTACGGCCGCTGGCGGGGTGGCGGGAACGCCCGCGGGCGGGCGGAACGGATGGGCACGGGCGGGGTGTCAACGACCGCGCCGGGCTTGCCTTTGCCTGCCGCCGTGCTAGTATCGAGCGTTCGTACGAAGAAATTCAGGGGGCGCGGCCCGTCCGCCGCCCCGGGAGCAGACCGGAATGATGTCATCGCACGCGCGCCCGCTGGCGGCGCTCCTGGCCGCCGGCGCCCTGGCCTGCGGCGCGCCCCTGGGGGCGCAGGGGCACACGCACACGCACGGGGCGCCGCTGCCGCCCAGCAGCGGCACCATCACCAACGCCGCGCACCCGTGGACGGAGGCGGACGCCCGCTTCATGTCCATGATGATCGGCCACCACGCGCAGGCGGTGGAGATGTCGCGCCTGGCGCCCGCCAACGGGTCGAACCCCGCCGTGCTCCGGCTGGCGGAGCGCATCATCAACGCGCAGGAAGACGAGATCGCGGCCATGCAGCTGTGGCTGCGCGACCGCGGCCAGCCCGTCCCCGAGCCGGGCGACGCCGCCGCCATGCACCACGGCGCCGGCGAGCACGCCGCGGGACAGCACGCGGGCGGGCTCCAGGCCGGGGGGCTCGCGGCGATGCCGGGGATGCTCACGGACGCGCAGATGGCGCAGCTGCGGGCGGCGCGCGGCGCGGAGTTCGACCGGCTGTTCCTGGCGTACATGATCCAGCACCACCGCGGCGCCGTGAGCATGGTGCAGCAGCTGTTCGGCAGCCACGGCGCCGCGCAGGACGAGACCGTGTTCAAGTTCGCCAGCGACGTAAGCGTGGACCAGACCACCGAGATCGCGCGGATGCAGCGCATGCTCGCCGACCTCACCTTCGGGAGCCCCTGACCGGCTCCCCGCACCCGCAGGCCCACTCCACCCGAAGAAGGAACGCAGACATGTCATCAATCGGTCGAATTCGCCCCGCGGCGATGCGATCCACGTCCACCCTGCTCGCGCTGTCGCTGGCCCTGGGCGTATCCGCCGCCGTGGCCGCCCCCGCCGCCGCGCAGGGCACCGCCGCCCGCCCCGACCCGCGCGTGGGTCTGAGCGCCGGAAAGTTCGACGCCGGCGAGGCCGTGTGGAACCTGCGCGTGCTCTCCGAGACGCAGCCGGCGCCCGCGTTCGCCAACAGCACCAGCAGCGACCTGGCGTTCAGCGGCAAGTATGCCATCCAGGGCAACTACAACGGCTGGATGATCTGGGACATCTCCAACCCCAGCCAGCCCACCCTGGCCACGGCGTACGTGTGCCCGGCCTCGCAGAGCGACGTGTCGGTGTACGGCAACCTGCTCTTCGTCTCCGGCGAGGGGCTCACGGGGCGCATTGACTGCGGCACGCAGGGCGTCCCCGAGACGGTGAGCCGCGACCGCCTGCGCGGCCTGCGCATCTTCGACATCACGGACATCCGCAACCCGCGCAACGTGGGCAACGTGCAGACGTGCCGCGGCTCGCACACGCACACGGTGCTGGCGGACCCGCGCGACCGCGAGAACGTGTACGTCTACATCTCGGGATCGTCGGGCGTGCGCTCGGCCGATGAGCTGCCGGGGTGCGTGGACGCGTCGCCGGAGCAGGATCCCAACTCGGCGCTCTTTCGCATCGAGGTCATCAAGGTGCCGCTGGCGCACCCGGAGCGGGCGGCCATCGTGAGCTCGCCCCGCATCTTCACCGACCTCAAGGCGCCCCCCCGCCACGCCGGGAGCGCCGCGGACGTGGCCGCCAACGCGCGCATGGCCGCGGCCGCGCGCGCCCAGGGGCACTACACGGTGACCTTCGGCGGCATGGAGCACGTGGCGCCCCCGGCCTTCATCCAGCCCCTGCTGGACAGCATCGTCAAGGCGCGGGGCGGCAGCGGCGCGGCCACGGCGGCGGACAGCACGGCCCTGCGCGAGGCGCTCCCCCGCATCGTGGCGGAGCAGTTCGGGGGGGGCGAGGAGGAGACGGGCCCCACGCAGTGCCACGACATCACCGTGTACCCGGCCATCGGCCTGGCGGGCGGCGCGTGCGAGGGGTACGGCATGCTGCTGGACATCCGCGACCCGGCCAACCCGGTGCGCATCGCGGCCGTGGCGGACAGCAACTTCTCGTACTGGCACTCGGCCACGTTCAGCAACGACGGCACCAAGGTGCTGTTCAGCGACGAGTGGGGCGGCGGCGGCCAGGCCAAGTGCCGCGCGACGGACCGCCCGGAGTGGGGCGCGAACGCCATCTTTACGCTCACGGCGGACCGCCAGCTGCAGTTCCAGAGCTACTACAAGCTGCCGGCGGCCCAGACGGCGGCGGAGAACTGCGTGGCCCACAACGGCTCGCTGATCCCCATCCCGGGGCGTGACGTGATGGTGCAGTCGTGGTACCAGGGCGGCATCTCCGTCTTTGACTGGACGGACCCGCGCAACCCCCGCGAGATCGCCTTCTTTGACCGCGGGCCGGTGGACGCGGCGCGCATCGCGGGCGGCGGATCGTGGTCGGCGTACTGGTACAACGGCGTGATCGTGAGCAGCGAGATCTCGCGCGGGCTGGACATCATGGAGCTCACGCCCAGCGAGTTCCTGACGCAGAACGAGATCGACGCGGCCAAGACGGTGCGGATCGACTACCTGAACTCGCAGGGCCAGCCGCAGTTCACCTGGGCCCCCAGCTTCCCGCTGGC
>DATING010000489.1:0-4192 GCA_035474555.1 Longimicrobium sp.
ACCCCGTCCCGCTGAAAGACCAGCCGGAGCTGAAGGAAGGATGATCGTCCGCGCAGCCGATGATGCCGCCCCTCCCCAGGGTCCTCCCGTGACCGCCGTCGTGACGGCCGTGAGCCGCAGCCCCCGCCACAAGTTCAGCAAGCAGAACGAGCCGTCCATCCGCCTCGTCGCCGGCATCGGGGTGGAGGGTGACGCGCACGCGGGAGAGAAGGTGAAGCACCGCTCGCGCGCCCGGTGGACGCCGCACCTGCCCAACCTGCGCCAGGTGCACCTGATCCACAGCGAGCTGCACGACGAGCTGCGCGCCGCCGGCTTCGACGTGGCGCCCGGCGACATCGGCGAAAACGTGACGACGCGCGGCATCGACCTGCTCGCGTTGCCCACGGGGACGCGGCTGCACCTGGGCGACGCGGCCGTCGTGGAGGTGACGGGGCTGCGCAATCCGTGCGTGCAGCTGGACCGCTTCCAGGACGGATTGACCGCCGCAACGCTCGATCACGACGAAAACGGCGAGCTCGTGCGCAAGGCCGGCATCATGAGCATCGTGCTCGCGGGCGGGGACGTGCGCGCGGGCGATCCCATCCGCGTGGAGCTGCCGCCGGAACCCCACCAGCCGCTGAAGCCCGTATGAGTGAAGAATCCAGGCTCCGCTCCATGATCCACCACCTCTTCGGCGGCGACGCGTCCAATCCCGCCGAGGCGGCGCCTGCCCCCGCGGACGCGCTTCCGTACGAGGAGGCGCTGCAGCGGCTGCACGCCATGGCCGCCGCGCCCACCGCGCAGGCGAGCTTCCCGTGCGTCGTCCATGGGACGGAGGCGGGCGTGGTGAAGCTGTTCCGGCGCTACGGCACGGACTCGGAGGTCGTGGTCGAGAGCTTCCTGTACGAGCCCCACGCCTGGCACCGCCTCGCCAACCCGGAGGAGGGGCACATCGGCTACTCGGTGGTGGAAGCGCTCGGGGGCGCGCTGCACCGGCAGAACGCCGTGGAGATCGCCGTGCTGAACGTGGAGTGGGTCCCGTTCCTGTGCCGCACGTGCGGAGAGGTGTACTGCGGCGCGTGCTGGACCGTCCCCGGGCTGGACGATCCGCACTGGCCGGAGGACCCGGGCCCCCTCATGGGCACCTGCCCCCGCGGCCACGAGCAGATCATGGCCGGCTGGTCCCTGCAGCGCTGACGAAGCCGGCGGATGAAACCCGGCGGGTGAATCCCGGCGGACCCGGCGGGCCTCCGTCCCCCGGCGATTGAAATCGCGGCACCGAAAACGTGATGTCGGCCTTCGCCGACGGGTCCGGCACGGGCGAGTCCCGTGAGTTCGGCGAGGCTCCATCATCCGGCTGCAGAGATCCGTTTCCGAGACGAGGATCGTGCGGCGGAAGCGGAGATGCGCGGCGGAACGCGAATGGATAAATCTGTTGAAGCCTCACGCAGTTTGTGAGGCTTTCCGCAGTTGTTGCGGCGACTTCAGTCGCTCAGCCCCGGCGGCCGAGCGTGGAGCACGATTCACTTCATCCATCCAGCTCAACCTCGACCGTCGATGATCCCCCTCCCATGCCGTACGGATCGCTGACGCCGCAGGAGGTGTGCGATGCGCTCGGGGAGCTGGGCCTTCCCGTCGCGCCGGCGGACGTCGTGCTGGAGCGGCGCGAGGGGCGCTGGATGGCGCGGCTGCCGGGCGGGCGGCTGGCGTGGTTCGCGGCGACGGAATCCGCATCCGCCGCCCTCACGGCTGAGCGCCGGCTGCTGCGCCTGCTGGCCGTGCGCTGCGGGTTCGGCGTGCCGCGCGTGCTGCTGGAGTCGCCGGACGGGGATTTCGACGTGCGGTCCATGGTGCCCGGCCTCGCCGATCCCTGGACGCTGCACGCCCGCGTCGTGGGCGATGCGGATGCGGCGGCGCGGCTGGGCGCGGGCATCGGCGCCGTGCTCGCGGACCTGCACACGAACGTGCGCGCGGCGGACGTGGCGGACTGGCTCCCCGCCGTCCCCGACTGGCCGGAGCCGCGCGCGTCCGTCGCCGGGCGCCTGCCGCGCGTCGTCGCCGACGCGGAGCTCCACGCCCGCGCGGACGAGGTGATGGCGCGCTACGAGGCGCTGCGGACGGCGGACGAGGACCGCGTGCTCGTCCACACCGACCTCGGCTTCCACAACCTGGGCGTGGACCCGGAGACGCTCGCCGTCCGCGGCGTGTTCGACTGGGGGACGGCGTGCTGGGCGGACTGGCACCTGGACTTTCGCCACCTCGTCATGGCGACGGAAGACGAGACGCTGCTGGATGCGGCCATCGCCGCGTACGAGTCCGCCACGGGGCGGACGCTCTCCCGCGCGCGCATCCTGCTGCACAACGCGGCCGTGGCCATCGGCTTCCTGGCGTATCGGGATGGCGTCGCGCCGGACGTGCGCTGGTGCGGCCGGACGCTGGAGGAGGACCTGGCTTGGACCCGGCTGGCCATCGGCCGCGTTTTCGAGTCTCCGCTGGATGCCGGGTGATCGTTCACCGCGGATGGCGTAGATCCACCGGGCAGCGTGATCGCGCGGCCGGCCGTCAGTCCGCCGGGGACGCGGCGGCGGGGAGGGAGAGGGTGAAGGTGGAGCCGCGGCCTTCTTCGCTGCGCACGCGCAGGTCGCCGCCCATTCCGCGCGCCAGGTCGCGGCTGATGGCCAGCCCCAGCCCCGTGCCCTGCGACCGCCGCGTGCGGCTCATGTCCACCTGCACGAACGGCTCGAACACGGACGCCTGCTTGTCCGCCGGGATGCCGATCCCCGTGTCCGTCACCCGCACGAAGACGACGCCCGGCGCATCCTCCCGCGCGTGCGCCGCTACGGTGACGCGCCCGCCCGCCGGCGTGAACTTGATAGCGTTGCTCAGCAGGTTGACGAGGATCTGCTGCACCTTGTCGCGGTCCGCGCGAATGGCCAGCCGCGACCCCGCCTCCGCCTCGTAGGCGAGCCCCCGCTCCGCCAGCTGCGGCTCTACCAGCGGACGCACGGCATCCAGCAGCTCGGGGACGTGCACGTCCTCCAGCATGTACTCCACGTGCCCGGCCTCGATGCGGGCCAGGTTCAGCACCTCGTTGATCAGCCGCAGCAGGTGCTTCTGGCTGCGCTCGATGCGGTCCAGCGCCCCCAGCTGCGCCTCCGTCACGGGGCCGTGGATCCCCATCTCCAGCAGCTGCACGTAGCCGGCGATGGCGTTCAGCGGCGTGCGCAGCTCGTGGCTCATCACGGCCAGGAAGCTGCTCTTGGCGCGGTTGGCCTCGTCCGCCGCGTCGCGCTGCCGGTCCGCCTCTTCCGTGCGCTCGATCAGCTCCAGGTTGACGGCGTTCAGCTCCTCGGCCTGCGCCTCCATCTCGGTCGCCGCCTCCTGCAGCTGCTGGTGCTGCAGCTCCAGCTCCATGGCCTGGGCCTCGAGCGTCTCGTTGGCCTCGCGCAGCTCCGCCGCCTGCGCCTCGGCCAGGGCGCGCGCGTCCTCGGCCTCGGCGCGGGCCTGGTCGGCGGCACGGCGGGCGCGCAGCAGCTCGTCTTCGAACCGGCGACGCTCCTTTACCTGCATGAACACGCAGTCGTTGACCCACGCGCCGCCCCGCTCGTGGCGTGCCGCGTTGGCCAGCACCCCCACCTCCGCGCCGTCCTTGTCGCGCAGGAGGAGGAAGATCTCCTCCGCGCGGCCGTGCATCCGGACGAGCGGAAAGAAGTGCGTCTGGTAGAAGATGCGGGCGCCCATGCCCATCAGGCTCTCCATGCGGCGGCCCTCCAGCTCGCCGCGCGCGTAGCCCAGCATCTCCGCCAGGGTCGCGTTGGCCACCATGATGGTGCCGTCGTCCGCGAACGAGACGAAGCCGCAGGGCGCCCCGTCCAGCAGCTCCCCGAGTGCGCTCCTTCCGTCCGACTCCGGCATCCCGGCTCCTGGAATCCCCGTCTCCGGCATCCCGGCCCCCGGCATTCCGGCCGTCATCACGCCGCGGCGACGGGCTGCAGGTACTCCCGCATCAGGCGGATGGTCTCCTCCGGGTGGCTCATGTGCGGGCAGTGGCCCGTGGCCTCCATCACCCGCAGTGTGCTGTCCGGCATCTCACGGTGCAGGTACTCGCCCACCTCCAGCGGCGCCACCATGTCCTCGGAGCACTGCAGGATGAGCGACGGCACGCGCACCGCGGCGAGGTCGGCGCGGTTGTCGGCGTAGAAGGTCGCCTCGG
>DATING010000490.1:0-3361 GCA_035474555.1 Longimicrobium sp.
GTTCCTCGCGACCTCCCCCAATAAACCCTGGGGGAGGTGAGATGGGTCGTGCCAGGATGCGGGGTGTGTGCACCGGCGGAGGGCCGCCTCCCCCCGGCCCCCTCCCCCGCTTCGTGGGCAGGAGGGGGAGAACTTCATTTCCCCCTCGGACTTCGCACCGGCGTGGCACCCGCCCGTGACGGACAGTCCGCGCAGGCGGACTTCGTGTGGTCGTTGCGGCGAATTCATTCGCTCGGTCCATGCCGGAGCCACATGTCCCCATGCGATTCTTCTCATCCACCTGTCCGTTCGCGACGAATGTTCAGCCTCTGTGCAAATCGGCAGAATGGCGGGGCGTTGACGGCACGGGGTATGCGAATTATCATCGGTAGAACGAAAGGATGGGAGAATGATCGACGAAATGGACATCAGGATCGTGGAGATCCTTCAGCAGAACGCCCGCACGCCCAACGCGGAGATCGCGCGGCAGGTGGGGATGGCGCCGTCCGCCATCCTGGAGCGCATCCGCAAGCTGGAGGAGCGCGGGGTGATCGAGGGGTACTCCGCCCGCATCAACGCCGATGCGTACGGGCTGGGGCTCACCGCCTTTGTCTTCGTGCGCGCGGACGAGCGGCTGGGCGCGCCGGAAACGGGCGCGCGCCTGGCCGAGATCCCCGAAGTGCAGGAGGTGCACCACGTGGCCGGCGAGGACTGCTTCCTCATCAAGGTGCGCGTGGCCGGCACCCGCGCCATGCGCCTGCTGCTGCAGGACAAGCTGGGGGCGATCGACACGATCCGCTCTACCCGCAGCACCATCGTGCTGGACACGGTCAAGGAGACCGCGGTGCTGCCCCCGCCGGTGACCGGAGGCGACGATGACTGAGACGAACAGGCGCCCGGCCACGGCGCTGGTGCTGGCCGCCTTTGCCGCGGTGTACCTGCTGTGGGGGAGCACTTACATGGCCATCATCTTCGCCCTGAAGACGATGCCCCCCCTGCTGATGGCCGGGGCGCGATTCCTGCTAGCGGGCGCTGTTCTGTACGGCGTCATGCGTTTGCGCGGGGAGCCCGCGCCCGCCCGGCGGCACTGGCGCACCACGGCCATCATCGGCGCGCTGCTGCTGATGTGCGGCAATGGCGGGGTCACGCTGGCGGAGCGCACGGTGCCCTCGGGAGTGGCCGCGCTGCTGGTGGCCATGGTCCCCATGTGGATGGCGCTGCTGGAGTGGCTGCGCCCCGGCGGCAATCGCCCCACGGCCCGGACCCTGCTCGGACTGCTCGTCGGCTTCGCGGGGATCGTCGTCCTCGTGGGCCCCGGCGCGCTGGGGAGCGAGGGGGTGGACCTGTTCGGCGCGGGGCTGGTGATGATGGGCTCGCTGGCGTGGGCGGGCGGCTCCATCTACTCGCGCGGCGCGGACCTTCCCAAGAGCGCGCTGCTGGCCACGGGGATGGAGATGCTGTGGGGCGGCCTGTGGCTTACCCTGGCCGGCGCCCTCACGGGTGAGCTGGGGCGGGTGGACCCGGCGGGGTTCAGCACGGAGTCCATCCTGGCGTACCTGTACCTGGTGGTCTTCGGGTCGCTCGTCGGCTTCTCGGCGTACATCTGGCTCCTGGGGGTCAGCACGCCGGCGCGGGTGAGCACCTACGCGTACGTGAACCCCGTGGTGGCCGTGCTGCTGGGATGGTGGCTGCTGGACGAGCCCCTGACGGCGCGGGTGCTGGGCGCCGCCGCCATCATCGTCGTGGCCGTGGCCGTCATCACCACCGGCAAGCGCCCGCCGGCGGACGCGGCGGAATCGACCAAACCGGACGAGGGCGGGACGTCCGATGGGCGGCCGGCGGGGCAGGGGCGGCGGAACGCGGCTTGACGGGGTTCGCCGCAGGTTCGACATTGCGGCGCCAAACCCTGCGTTCTGGACAGGTGTTTACGAGGATGCAACAGACAGCGGAGCAGCCGTGATCGATACGTCGCGCCTGATGGTGAGCGTCTCCGGGGTGCGGGGACGGGTGGGGGAGGGGCTTACGCCCGAGGTGATCGCCACCTTCGCGGCGGCGTTCGGCGCCTACGTGAAGCAGCGCGGGCCGGGAAAGACGGTGGTCCTGGGCCGCGACTCGCGCGTGAGCGGCCCCATGTTCCACCGCGCGGCCGCCGCGGCGCTGCAGTCCGTGGGGTGCGACGTGCTGGACGTGGGCATCGCGCCCACGCCCACCGTGCAGCTGGCCGTGGAGGACATGGGCGCGGCGGGCGGGCTGGCCGTGACGGCGAGCCACAACCCCATCGAGTGGAACGCCCTCAAGTTCATCGGCCCCACGGGGATGTTCCTGGACGGGGACGAGGCGGCGGCGATGCGCGCGTTCCTGGAGACCGAGATCCCCCGCGCCACCTGGGACGAGCTGGGCGGCGTGACGACGGACGAGGGCGCCGTGGAGCGCCACCTGCAGCGCATCTTCAGCATCCCCTTCATCGACCTGGAGCGGATCCGCGCGCGGCGCTTTCACGTGGCCCTGGACTGCGTGCGCGGCGCGGGCGGCACCATCTTTACCCGGCTGCTGGACGAGCTGGGATGCCGGGTGGACGCCATCAACATGGAGATGGACGGCCGCTTTCCCCGCGAGCCGGAGCCGGTGGCCGAGAACCTCAAGGAGCTGGAGGAGCTCGTGCGCCGCACGGGCGCCGACATCGGCCTGGCGACGGACCCGGACGTGGACCGGCTGTCGCTGGTGAGCGGCGCGGGGCGCGCCATCGGCGAGGACTACACGCTGGCGCTGGCCTCGCAGCTGGTGCTGCGCCACCGTCCCGGCGCCGTGGTGACGAACCTGTCCACCAGCCGCCTGCTGGACGACGTGGCCGAGCAGGCGGGCGCCCGCCTGATCCGCGCGCCGGTGGGCGAGATCAACGTGGCGCGCCGGATGCAATCGGAAGGGGCGACGGTGGGCGGCGAGGGCAACGGCGGGGTGATCCTGCCGGACGTGCACCTGACCCGCGACGCGCCCGTGGCCGCCGCGCTGATCCTGCAGCTGCTGGCCGAGACGGGGCAGAGCCTGCAGGAGCTGGCGGACGGGCTGGGCCGCTACGAGATCGTCAAGGAGAAGGTCGCCCGCCCCTCGCAGCCGCTGGACGCCGTGTACGACGCGCTGGCGGCGCGCTTTCCCGAGGCGGACGCGGACCGGCAGGACGGGCTGCGCCTCTCCTGGCCGGCGGAAAAGAAGTGGGCACACCTGCGGCCCAGCGGCACGCCCGCCTGCCCCGCCACGTCGTCCAGCAGGCGGCTGGTGGACAGGTTGGTCACCACCGCGCCCGGCCGGTGCCGCAGCACCAGCATGGAGGCCAGCGCCAGCGTGTAGTCCTCGCCGATCGCCCGCCCCTCGCCGCTCACCAGGG
>DATING010000491.1:0-4791 GCA_035474555.1 Longimicrobium sp.
GAAAACGAAACGGGAGCGGCGCAATCGGCGCCGCTCCCGTTCGCAGCGTGTCCCCGTCCGCGGCTCCAACTGTGCCAGCTTTGCATCGCCGTTACCGCGCGAAGGTCAGCAGTGGAGTGGAGCCGGACCCGCGTTCTCACGGGCACTCGGTCAGGTACCTGATCCGGGAGTAGGAGGTCTGGTATCCGGAGGTCATGATGTAGTCGCCGTCGCAGTACCCGATGCCATGACCCACCTTGGTGGTGAAGGTCGCGTTCGAGAAGAAGCCCTCCGAGTACCACTGCAGGTCCGCAGAATTCAACGGAGCGGCGGCGGATACGGAGCCGAGCAGCAGCGGTGCGGCAGCCACGGCGATGAGCTTGCGGCGAAACGTGGTGCGAAGCGTGTTCTGCATGACGTTGCCTTCCTTCGGAGTACCGAGCACGTATCGTGTATCTGTAATGTATGTCGGGTAAGGATCGTTGACAAGGCGCGGGGTTTCGTCAGGCGTATCTTTCGGGATGGAGGATCGCCGAACGCGGAAGCACAACGGGAGCGGCGCACATCGCGCCGCTCCCGTCTTTCATCGACTGATTCCATCGACCGAGAAGCTCGGTCGAAGCTAGTCCAGCGGCTTGGATGCCGCGAGCATCTGCCGCAGGCGGTCCACCTGCGAGTCGTGGATCAGCTCCTCGGCGTCGGCTTCGTCGCCCTGCACCTCAACGAAGCGGGGCGGGCGCGACTGGTCGCTCACGCAGTGAAAGATGACCCGGGGCCGGATCGAGAGGCCGAAGCGGCCGCCCGATGAAAAGGCTTCCCAGGTAAGCAGGTCCTCGTCGGTGAACGTCTGGCTCATCAGTAGAAAGTTCCTAGTGCCTAGTTACAAGTGCCAAGTGGTCGTGCCGGGTGCCTCGTCCGGTGCAGAGTGTCCGCCATTCACGGAACACCCACTTGGAACTTGGCACTTGTCGCTTGGCACTTCCCCTCCTAGTGCCTCATCCCCGCGGCGGCGGCGAACTCCTCGAACTCCTTGCGGGCCGGCTCGTCCAGCGTCTCGGGGACGTCCACCTGCACCTTCACGAACTGGTCGCCGCGGCGGCCGCTCTTTTCCACGCCCATCCCCTTGATGCGGAACCGGCGCCCGGGCTGCGTGCCCGGCGGCACCTTCAGGACGACGAACTGCCCGTCCACCGTCCGCACCTTGACCTTGGACCCCAGCACGGCCTGGGCCAGGTTCACGTGGATGGTGCACTCCACGTTCAACCCGTCGCGGCTGAAGAACGCGTCCGGCTCCACCCGGAAGGTGAGCACCAGGTCCCCCGGCTGCCCGCCGGCCGCGCCGCGCTCGCCCTGTCCCGCCAGGCGCAGCTTGCCACCGTTGTCCACCCCCGCCGGCACCGTCACGTTCACCGAGCGCTGCCGGCGCACCTGGCCTACGCCGTTGCACGTGCCGCACGGCTGGCTGGGGATCTTGCCCTTGCCGGCACACTGCGGGCACGGCCGCGTCACGCCGAAGCTCCCCGCGCCGAACGTCACCGTCCCCTTGCCCTGGCACTCCGGGCAGGTGGTGATGGTCGCGCCCGGCGCCGCGCCGCTGCCGGTGCAGGTGGGGCAGTCCTCCGTCACCGGCACCTGGATGGTCACCTTGCCGCCGCGCACCGCCGTGCGGAAGGGGATCTCCACCGCGTACTCGATGTTCTCTCCGCGCTCCGGCCCGCCCGGCCGCGCGCCCGGACGGCCGCCGGGCTTCTTCCCGAAGTCGAAGATGGAGCCGAAGATGTCGCCCAGCCCCCCGCCGCCCAGGTCCAGGTCGTCGAAGGTAAAGGTCTGCCCCCCGCCCGGCGCGCCGCTGGGACGCCCCGCGCCGGGACGGAACCCGCCCAGCCCGCCGAACTTGCGCATCTGGTCGTACTGCTTGCGCTTGTCGTCGTCGGACAGCACGGAGTTCGCCTCCGAGATCTCCTTGAAGCGCTCGGCGGCGGCCGCGTCATTGGGGTGGGCGTCCGGGTGGTACTGCTTGGCGAGCTTTCGGTACGCCTTCTTGATCTCGTCCTGGCTGGCGTTCTCGGCCACGCCCAGGACACGGTAAAAGTCCTTGGTCTGCGATGACATCGTGACCTGAGTCCATGAACGGCGCCCCGCGAAGGGCAGGGCGCCGGAAGGTTCAGCCGTGCTTGCGGACGACCACGCGGGCGGGGCGAAGGAGGACGCCCTTGAGCCGGTATCCCTTCTGGAACACCTGCGCCACCGTGTTGTCCTCCGCCTCGTTTTCCGTGGGGACGGTGGTCAGCGCTTCGTGGATGGTGGGATCGAACGGCTTGCCCGCCGCGTCGATCTCCTCCACCCCCAGCGCCTCCATGGCGCGCAGGAACTTGCGCTCCACCATCTCCGCGCCCTCGTGCAGCGCACCCGAGGCCGTGGTGGCCGGGTCGAAGTCGGCGATGCGGGCCAGGTCGTCCAGCGGCTCCAGCAGCCGCTCCAGCACCTGCGCCTGCGCCCGGGCAATGTTGTCTGCCCGCTCACGCTCCACCCGCTTGCGGTAGTTGTCGAACTCCGCGGCCAGCCGCAGGTGCCGGTCGCGCAGCGAGGCGAGCTCGTCGCCCCCGCCGCCCAGGGTGGCGCTCTGCGCCTCTGCGGTCGCGGGGCCGCCCTCGCTCACGCCGTTGCCGCCGGACGCGTGGCCGTTCGACTGTCCGTTGCTCCGGCCGTCGCTCTGCACCTCGTCCTCACCCGCCTGCGCCTCACTGGTGGGGCGCCCGTTGTCCTGTTCGCTCATCAGTCCCCGAAAAGAAAAAAACGCGTACGCGTCCACGAAAACATCTTCGATCAACCCCTCAGGCGGGGCAAGCGCGGTGCCATCCCCGTCCGCCAATCTGGCAGCATCCCGCCCGTCGTTCCGCCGCTTTCTGCACCCGCGGCGAAAAACATCTGTCATCCGCCGCTGCGAGAGACACGACGCGCGGAATGCCGGTCCGGTTTCAGCATCCCACTCCACCGTCCGCACGGCATGCGCGATGTACCGCGTCGCCGTCCACCTCCGCCTGCATCCACGTGGTGCCCGTTCCGGCGTGGCACCGTCCCGTGACGGAGAGTCCGCGCAGGCGGACATCGTGTGGTCGTTGCGGCGAATTCATTCGCTCGGCGCGGTTCAGCCCGCGATGCGCGCGTCCAGCCAGGCGCTCACGTCATCCATCACCCGGTGCCGCTCCGTCTCGTTCAGCGCCTCGTGCATGAAGCCCTCGTAGCGCCGCACCTCCACGTCGCCGGGGCAGGCGCTGGCGAACCGCGCCACGGCCTCCGGCGCCACCACCCGGTCGCCCGTGGGGGCCAGGACCAGGAGGGGGATGCGGATGCTGTCCGGCTGCTCGAACGCCGCGCGCATGGCCGCGCCGATCTCCGTGAACAGGCGCGGCGTGATGGTGGGATGCAGCAGCTTGTCCGCCCGGTAGGCCTCCACGTAGCCGGGCGCCGTGGAGAGCATGGACGGATCCAGTTCGTTGCTGAACGGCAGCCGCGGCAGCACGCGGGAAAAGACGCCCGAGAGCGCCACCTTCCACCGGGGCGCCTCGACGGCGATCCCCAGCAGTGGCGCGGACAGGATGGCGCCGCGAAAGCCCGCCTCCGGGTGCGCCTGCAGGTAGCGGATGGCGATCAGTCCCCCCAGCGAGTGCCCCAGCAAAAAGACGGGAACCGTCGCCGGCACGTCCGCCGTCACCGCGCGCCGCCACGTCTCCAGGTCGCGCACGTAGTCGGCGAAGCGGTCTACGTGGCCGCGGGGCCCGCCGGACTTTCCGTGGCCGCGGTGGTCGATGGCGTGCACCGTCATCCCGCGCTCCGCCAGGTGCCGCGCCAGCTCCGCGTACCGCCCGCCGTGCTCGCCGTGCCCGTGCGAGACGAGGACGACGGCGGGCGGCGCACCGTCCGGGATCCAGGAAACGTGGTGCAGGCGAACGCCGTCCCCCGCGCGCAGCTCGCCCGCGAGCTCCCGGATGGGCATGGGCGTCAGCGGGGGAGGGGGCGGCTCACGGCGCCGTCTGCCGCTTGCCGGAAAGGAGCCCGAAGTCGCGCAGGTAGATGTACAGCGAGTAGACCGTCAGCACCACGGCGATGGCCAGGGTGACCATGGTGAACACCGTGTGGAACCCGGTCCAGTACTTCCAGGTCTGCCCGTTCCACTGGTTTTCGCGCGCGGCGGACTGCAGGGCGTACCAGAAGATGGCGGAGCCGGTGAAGATGTTCTGGAAGACAGCCTTGAGCTTGCCCGCATTGCCCGCCGCCAGCACCACGCCCCGCTTGGCCGCGAAGCCGCGGAACACGGTGATGAACAGCTCACGCCCGAAGATCACCAGGAGGATCCACAGGGGCAGCGTCCCGCCGAACCAGGGAAAGCGCGTCTCCGGCTCCGCGTGGTGCGACAGGATGTACAGCGGGATGAAGGTCGCGGCGAGCAGCAGCTTGTCCGCCAGCGGGTCCATCAGCTTGCCGAAGTCGCTGATGAGGTTGCGCGAGCGGGCCAGGTGGCCGTCCCACAGGTCGCTGAAGGCGGCGGCCAGGAAGACGGCGAACGCCCCCAGGCGCCAGCCGAAGGAGTCCGTCATGAGCATGGGCGCCACCACCGCCGCCAGGACGATGCGGCCCAGCGTGATCGCGTTCGGAAGGTTGCGCCAGGCCATTGCGACGAACGCTCAGCTCAGGGACTTGATGACCAGCTTGCTGACGGCCTTCAACGTGTCGAACACGCCGATCCCGCGCACGGCCACCGCCTCGTAGTGCGGCACCGCGTTGGGGTTCAGCTCCCGCTGCAGCTCGTCC
>DATING010000492.1:0-1565 GCA_035474555.1 Longimicrobium sp.
ATCACGGACCTGTGGGGCGACATCCCCTACAGCGAGGCCCTGCGCGGCCGCGTGCCGGGGAGCCCCACGACGGCCAAGTACGATCCGCAGCAGGCCGTCTACCAGGGGCTGCTGTCGGAGCTGGCGGCGGCGCAGGCCATGTTCGACCCGGCCAGCCTCCGCATGGGCACGGCGGACCTGATCTACGGCGGCGACCCGGCAAAGTGGCGCAAGTTCGCCAACTCGCTGCGGCTGCGCATGGCCATGCGCATGTCGCAGGCGGATCCCGCCGCGGGGCGGGCGGCGTTCCAGGCAGCGCTGGCGGCCGGCGTGTTCACGGCCAACGCCGACAACGCCGTGCTCACGTACGTGGACAACGGCGTGGACGTGCACCCCATCTTCGCGTCGCAGCGCGCGGCCCCCACGCACGGGGTGAACGCGACCATCGTGGACTCGCTCAAGGCGCTCGCGGACCCTCGCCTGGGGCTCTACGCGGCCCGCAACGCCGGCGGCAACTACCGCGGCGAGATCCCGGCCAGCCAGACGGACGTGTCGCTGGACAGCATCTCGCGCATCGGCACGTTCTTCAGCAAGGCCAACGCGCCGTCGTACGTGATGACCTACGCCGAAGTCCTGTTCCTGCAGGCCGAGGCGGCCGAGCGCGGGTGGATCACGGGCGATGCGGCGGCCCTGTACCGCGCGGCCATCACGGCGCACATGCAGATGCTGGGCGTTGCGCCGGGTGAGATCACCAGCTACCTGGCCAACCCGCGCGTGGCCTACGCCGGCCTTCCCAGCATCGGCCTGCAGAAGTGGATCGCGCTGTACGGCAACGGTCCCGAGGCCTACGCGGAGTGGCGCCGCACGGGCTACCCCAACCTGCGCGCCGGCCCGGACGCGCTGAACGAGGGCCGCATCCCGGTGCGCCTCCCCTACCCCACCATCGAGCAGTCGCTCAACGGTGCGGCGCTGCAGGAGGCCGTCACCCGCCAGGGCGGCGCGGGGCTCAACAGCCCGGTGTGGTGGGACCGGTAGCGCGCTGACGGGAGCACGGCACGCTGTACTCCCAACGGTGAGAGGATGACAGAGGGCCCGGCGCATGCGCCGGGCCCTCTTCGTATTTCGACACCCTCCGCTTCCCGGTTGCAGCAGATCACGACTGCCCTCTTGACCTGCAACCCATCTCATCTGTACTTTCTTTTTAAGCATATTTTTGCATGCATCCACCAGGGAGATGAACATGAGCAACAAACGTCGGAGTTTCAGTTTCATCAGGGGGGTCATTGCACTCGCGTGCATGGCCGCCCTGCCCGGGTGCGGCGATGGCGTCAAGGCCACCGCTCCCGAACCGGTCGCGACCGCCACTCCGGCAGCACCGGCCCTCTCCATTACCACCGCGGACATCGCGAGCGTCGGGGGAGTCCCGTTCGGGTTTACCCTGGGTGACTGCTCCGGCACGTTCTGCTCACGTACGGTCGGCGTCGTCAACCCCACGAGCGGTGTGTCGGTGAACTTCGCCAATGGCGCGGTTCGGCTGGGCGGAAACAGCAAGCTGTACCGGATGACCTTCGGCAGCTGGTCCGCGA
>DATING010000493.1:0-4239 GCA_035474555.1 Longimicrobium sp.
CGCTGGTGGCCGCGCTGGGGGTGATCTTCGCCGCGTACTACATGCTGCCCATGGTGCAGCGGATGCTCTTCAACCCGGTGAACCCGGCCAACCGCGGGCTGCCGGACCTGAACCTGCGCGAGATCGGGCTGCTGGCGCCGCTGGTGCTGCTCATCATCTTCCTGGGCTTTTACCCCAAGCCGGTGATGGACCGGATGGGGCCGGCCGCGCAGTCGGTGCTCGACCTGACGGCGAAGTCGCGCCTGGCCCCCACGTTCGGGCCGGTGGCTGCCGCGCCCGGAGAACGCTAAGGACATCGGACGATGGGATTTCCCGGTACGCTGGACCTTGCCCGGCAGGGCGACTACTTCTGGGCGCTGCTTCCCGAGATCGTCCTGGCGCTGTGGGCCATGGGGGTGCTGCTGGCCGACGTGTTCCAGAAGGGCAACCGCTCGCAGCCGTCGGCGCCCTGGCTGCCCTGGGTGGCCCTGGCCGGCCTGGCGGCGGCGTTCGTCGCCAACCTGCCCCTGGTGACCATGACGCTGGGGGCGCGCAACCCCTTGCAGGACACGTCCATGACGGGGATGGTGGCCGTGGACGGCTTTCGCGGCCTGTCCAACTGCCTGTTCCTGATCTCGGGCGCGTTCGCCATCCTGCTTTCCACCGGCTACCTGGACCGGCGGGGGATCAACCGCGGCGAGTTCCACGCCCTGGTGCTGTTCTCGGTGCTGGGGATGATGCTGATGGCCGGCGCCAGCGACCTGATGCTGCTGTTCATCGGGCTGGAGGTGATGTCGGTCGCCATCTACGTGCTGGTGGGCTTCGACCGGCTTGACGCCCGCTCGGCGGAGGCGTCGCTCAAGTACTTCCTGCTGGGCGCGTTCACGAGCGCCATCTTCCTGTACGGCATTGCCCTGGTGTGGGGCGCCACGGGGAGCAGCAACGTGCGCACCCTGCTCCCCCTGCTGCTGTCGGGCGACCGGCAGGAGCCCATGCTGCTGGCGGGGATGGCCCTGGTGCTGGTGGGCTTCGGCTTCAAGGTGGCGGCCATCCCGTTCCACATGTGGACGCCGGATGCCTACGAGGGCGCGCCCACGCCCGTGACGGCGCTGATGGCGACGGGGGTCAAGGCGGCGGCGTTCGTGTCGCTGGCCCGCGTGTTCCTGGTGGGCTTCAGCGGGCACTACGACGTGTGGAGCCGCCCGCTGTTCATGCTGGCCGCCGTGACCATGGTGCTGGGCAACCTGCTGGCCATGACGCAGGGCTCCATCAAGCGCATGCTGGCGTACTCGTCGGTGGCGCACGCGGGGTACCTGCTGGCGGCGGTGCTGGCGGGGTTCAGCGGCGGGGCGGCGGCGCTGCTCTTTTACCTCTTCATCTACACGCTCATGACGGCGGGCGCCTTTGGCATCGTGATCGCCAACGCGCGCGGGGCCGACGAGCGGGTGACGCTGGAGGACTACGCGGGGCTGGCCCGGCAAAAGCCGCTGCTGGCGGGGATGTTCTCCATCTTCCTGCTGTCGCTGGCGGGCTTTCCCCTTACGGCCGGGTTCCTGGGCAAGTTCTACATCCTGCGGGCGCTGGTGCAGGGCGGGATCTCGGAGCTGGCCGTGATCCTGGTGCTGGCCTCGCTGGTGTCGTACTTCTACTACCTGCGGGTGATCGTGGTGATGTACATGCGCCCGGCCCGCACGGACGACGACCACCAGCACGCGGGGCTTCCCGGCCCGGCCATGGGCGCGGTGATGACGGCGGCGGTGCTGGTGGTGCTGCTGTTCTTTACGGCCGGCATTCGCTGGGGCACGGACACGAACACGGATTCGCGCATCGACTCGCGGTGGAGCCTGTTCCGCGTGGCCGAAGAGGGGCAGTGGTCGCTGGGGCAGTGGGGATCGCAGGCGCTGCAGGCGCAGGAGGGCCGTGCGGCGGCCGGGACGGCGCCCGCGGGGCCGGTGCTGACCGCGCGCTGAGGGCGCCGGCGGGGTGGATCGAGGAGGTGCACGGCCCGGCGCGAGACGCCGGGCCTTGCCGTTTGCACGGGGATTGCACGGAGGCGGGGCCGGGACCCCGCAGCACGCGAAAGGGTTAGGACGGGATGGCCGAGCGAGACGAGCCGAGGCACGACGGCGACCAGGACGAAATGGGCGGCAAGAAGCCGCTGGTGACCAAGCGACGCGCGGCCGCGGGGCTGGGCGCGGCGGCGGCCGCGGCGTACGCCGTGTACCTGCTGGGTACGCGCCGTACGCGGCGGCGCCCGGTGACGGAGCTGCCCAACGCGTTGGACCTGCCGGTGGAGTACATCAAGTGGGGCGACGTGTACTACGCCTACTACCACCGCGAGGGTACGGGGCGGCCGGTGGTGTTCCTGCACTCCATCAACGCGGTGGCGTCGGCGCACGAGATGCGGCCCCTGGTGCGGGCGTTCCGCCGGCACACGGACCGGCCCATCTACGCGCTGGAGTGGCTGGGCTTTGGCCACAGCGACCGGCCGGAGGTGTCGTACGACCCGGGGCTGATGGAAGACCAGCTGCAGCACTTCCTGGAGCGGGTGGTGCGGCCGGCGGGGGGCGCGGACGTGGTGGCGCTCTCGCTGGGCGCGGCGTACGCGGCCGAGGTGGCGCGGCGCCGGCCGGACCTGGTGCACGCCATCGCGGCCATCGAGCCGGCGGGGCTGGGCAAGGACCCGCCGGCCATCCCCCAGCTGTGGAACCGGCTGCTGTTCACCCTGCCCGGCGTGCAGCGCGCGTTCTACGACCGGATCACGACGCCCGAGAAGCTGTACGAGTTCGCGGAGGAGAACCTGTTCACTCCGGAGTTCGGGGTGCCGGAGGAGTTCGTGGAGTTCGGGGCCGAGACGTCGCGGATGGATGGCGCCTCGTTCCCCCTGGACGACTTCATGAGCGGGCGGATGTTTCCCCGCGACGCGGCGGACGCCTTCCGCCGGATGCGGCAGCCGCTGCTGGTGGTGCACGGCACGGTGGAGAACCGCCGGCAGGAGAACTACGACGCCCTTCCCGAGCTGGAGGGGCGGCCCAACGTGACGGTGGTGGGGCTGCCCACAGGGGGCCTGCCGCACTGGGAGCGCGCCGACGAGGTGTGGGAGCGCGTCCGCGACTTTCTGGACGGCGGCGCACCGCGGGCCTGAGCCCCGCCGCCGCTTTTCCATCCAAACCATTCCGGAACTCGATTCCATCTGGAGCGCCGACCATGCAGATGTCCATGATCGCCCGCCGTCTGGCCGTGTTCACGGCGTGCGCCCTTGCCGCAGCCGGGTGCAACCGCGGCGAGCGCGACGCGGCGGGGCCCGCCAAGATGGATACGACCAACGCGCAGTGGGAGGACGGCCTGTCGTCGCAGCAGGTGCAGGACTCGGCCCGGGCGCTGTCGCCGGAAGAGGCGGCGCAGATGGGGCTGTCGGTGGATACGACCATCCACCTGGAGCAGCTGGACGGGCGCGACACGCTCCCCGGCGGCGGCGCCGCGCCCACGCCGGCCCCGTCCGCGGGCGGCAGCGGCGCGACGGACGCCGTGGGGACGGGCACGCAGCCGGTTCCGCAGCCCGCGACGGGACCGGGCGCGCCCACGCCCCCCGCGGCGCCCGCGGCCGGAACGCCCTAGGGCCCTCACCCGGCCTCGCTTAGGCTCGTCCACCCTCTCCCACAAACTGCGTGGGAGAGGGTGTATACTTCTACGGGTTGCCGGGCGCGGGGGCGGAGCTCGCGGCCTGGCAGGATTGGAAGCCTCGTTCGGCGCGCTTCGGCGGGTGGGACGGGGCTTTCCCCGTTTCGGCTGGACGCGTAGTTCGGTGGACAGGCGCCACTTTGGACGGAGGTTGTGCACGGATGCGCATCGTAACACGGCGGTGGGGCCGTGGTTGGCTGTCCCCTGTAACCTGTCCCCTGTCCCCCGCAGTTGCCTTCGAACGAACATCCGAACGCGGATCACCCGCGAAAATGCTTGCGAAAGCGGGTTGCGACGCCCCATTCACGGCGATATACTCCCCGGCTTCGGAGCCGCCGGGCGGCCCGAAGATCCATCCGAGCCAAGGGAGATGCGCGTGAAGAGCATCGTGTGCGTAAAGCGCGTCCCGGACACCGAGGCGCGCGTCCGCGTTGCGGCCGACGGAAAGTCCGTGGATGCGGCCGGGGCCAAGTACATCCTGAACCCGTACGACGAGTTCGCCGTCGAAGCCGCGCTCAAGCACAAGGAAGCGGCCGGCGCGGGCGAGGTGACGGTGGTGTCGGTGGGCGATGCCGCCAG
>DATING010000494.1:0-10934 GCA_035474555.1 Longimicrobium sp.
CTCGTAGCCGATCTGCCGCAGCACGTTCACGGCGTCCATCGGCTCGCGGTCGCCCACCACGAAGCGGCGCACGGTGCCCAGCAGCCCGGCGGGCACCTGCAGAAAGCGCGGCGGGGCGGCGATGGTGGCGTTCATCAGAGCTCCAGGTGGAGTGTGGGGTCTGCCGCCGCGGGCTCACCGGCGGCGGGTTCATCGGCGGCCGCCTCCGACGCGGCAGCCTTGTCCGCGGCGGCGGCGAGCAGGGCGGGGAGGGCCAGCAGGTCGGCTCCAGTCAGCTGCTTCACGCCCAGCTCCTGCGCCTTGGCGAGCTTGGAGCCGGCGTCCTCGCCCACGACGAGGTAATCCGTCTTCTTGGTCACGCTCCCCGTCACCCGCCCGCCCTGCTGCTGGATGAAGTCCTCCAGCTGGGGCCGCGACATCGTGGGATGCGTTCCGGTGATGACGAAGGCCTTGCCCGTGAACGGCCCCTGGGCCGGCTCGGAGCGCTCCTCCGTCATCTTGACGCCCGCGGCCGCCAGCTTGCCGACGACCTCCTGGTTGCGCGGCTCGGCCATCCAGGCGTGCAGCGCCGCCGCCATGGTGTGGCCGATGGTGTGGACGGCCTCGATCTCCTCCGTGGAGGCCGTCATCAGCCGCTCCATGCTGCCAAAGTGCCGGGCCAGCGTCTGCGCGGCGATCTCGCCCACGTGCCGCACGCCGAGGCCAAAGAGCACGCGGGCCAGCCCCTGCTGCTTGGACGTCTCGATCCCGGCCAGCAGGTTCTGCGCGGACTTGGCCTTGAAGCCCTCCAGCGTCAGCAGCTGGTCTGCGGTCAGGGCGTAGATGTCGCCCACGTCCTGCACCATACCGCGCTCCAGCAGCGTGGCGATGGTCCGCTCGCCCAGGCCGCGGATGTCCATGGCGCCGCGGGAGACGAAGTGCGCCAGCCCCCAGTAGATGCGCGCGGGGCAGGCGGAGTTGGGGCAGTACAGCATCGCCTCCCCCTCCGGCCGCTCCACGGGCGTCCCGCAGCTGGGGCAGACGTCCGGCATGGCGAACGCCTCTTTGCGCGCCTGCCCTTCCTCCAGCACGGGGCCGACCACCTGGGGGATGACCTCGCCGGCGCGCTTGATGATGACCTTTTCGCCCGCGCGGATGTCCTTGCGGCGGATGTCGTCCTCGTTGTGCAGCGTCGCCAGCTTCACCACCACCCCGCCCACTTCGACGGGCTCCAGCACGGCGTAGGGATTCAGCGCGCCCGTGCGGCCCACGTTCAGGCGGATGTCCAGCAGCGTGGTGACGGCCAGGTCCGGCGCGTACTTGTAGGCGATGGCCCAGCGCGGGTCCCGCCCGCCCACGATCCCCAGCTCCTCGTGCAGGGAAAGGGGATTCACCTTGATGACCGCGCCGTCCACCTCGTAGTCCAGCGTGCTGCGCCGCCCCTCGAACTCCGTGACGAACGCGATCACCGCCTCCAGGTCCGCGCAGGGACGGGCGAGCGGGTTCACCGGGCACCCCCACGCGCGGAGCGTCTCCAGCAGGTCCCACTGCGTGGCGTAGGGGAGCGGCTCGCGCCCCGCCTCTACCGCGTAGGCAAAGAAGCGGAGGGGGCGCGAGGCCGTGACGGAGGGATCCAGCTGGCGGAGCGACCCCGCGGCCGAGTTGCGCGGGTTGGCGAACGTCGCCTGCCCCTCGGCCGCGCGCCGCTGGTTCAGCTTCTCGAAGCCGGCCAGCGACATGTACACCTCGCCGCGGATCTCCATCCGCCGCGGGAGCGCGGGGCCGTCCGCGCGCAGGCGAAGGGGGATCTCCTTGATCGTCCGCAGGTTGCGCGTGACGTCCTCGCCGATGGTGCCGTTGCCCCGCGTGGCGCCCTTCACCAGCACGCCGTCCTCGTACGTCAGGGCGATGGCCAGCCCGTCGATCTTGGGCTCGGCCACGTAGCCGGACGTGCGCACCTCGTCGGCCAGGCGGGCGTTGCGCGTTTCCCACGCCCGCAGCTCGTCGTGGCCAAACGCATTGTCCAGCGAGAGCATGGGGGCGATGTGCTCCGTCTTCTCCAGCCGGCTGGCGGGCTCGGCGCCCACCCGCTGGGTGGGAGAGTCGGGCGTGCGCAACGCGGGGTCCGCCGCCTCCAGCTCCCGCAGCTCGCGGAACAGGCGGTCGTACTCCGCGTCGGAGAGGGTGGGCGCGTCGAGGACGTAGTAGTCGTGGTTGGCGCGTTCCAGGGCCTCGCGCAGCTCAGCGGCGCGCGCGGCCCCGGCGGCCGGGGCGGGCGGGGTCATTCCGTGGCGGGTTCGACCTGGGAGGAGCGGACCACCTGGTTGCGGCCGCCGTGCTTGGCCTGGTACAGCGCCTCGTCGGCGGCCTTGAGCAGCGCCTCGGGCGCGTCCACGCCCGGGGCGGGGAACGCCGCGACGCCGCAGGAGACCGTCATCCGCACCTCCGTGGCGCCGTCGCGGAACACGTGGCTTTCCACCGCCTGCCGCACCCGCTCGGCAAACGCCTCGGCGGACTCTTCTTCCGTCCCGGGAAGGATGGCGATGAACTCCTCGCCGCCGTAGCGCCCCGGCATGTCGATCTCGCGGGCCGTTTCCTTGATGATCCTGGCCGTCTCGTACAGGATCACGTCGCCCGTGGGGTGCCCGTACGTGTCGTTGATGGACTTGAAGCGGTCCAGGTCCATCATGGCGACGGCGATGGGCTCGCCCGTGCGCGCGCTGCGCTCGAACTCGTCGTGCAGCAGCTGGTGCACGTGCCGGTGGTTGAACAGCTCCGTCAGGCCGTCGGTGATGGACAGCTTCTTGAGCCGCTTGTTGGCCAGCTCCAGCTCGCGGTTCTTCTGGTCCAGCTCGTCCTGCAGGAACTTGATGCGCAGCATGGCCCGCACCCGCGCCTCGAGCTCGCGGAAGTTGTAGGGCTTGCTGATGTAGTCGTCGGCGCCGCTTTCCAGCCCCTGCACCACGTCCTCGGCCTCGTTGAGCGCCGTGACCAGGATGATGGGGATGAAGGGGAGCGTCTCGTCGTCCTTGATGCGCCGGGCCACCTGGTGCCCGTCCAGCCCGGGCATCATCACGTCCAGCAGGATCAGGTGCGGCGGCTCTTCCTTGACGCGGTCAAGCGCCTCCTCGCCCGTGGCCGCCGTGACGATGGCGTAGCCGCGGCTGGAGAGGCGCGCGTCGAGGATCTCCACGTTGTCGGGAACGTCGTCCACCACCAGGATCCGGGTGGGTCCGCCGTCCGAGGCTTCCTGCAAGGTCAAGCGTTGGCCTCCCGCCCGGAGCCAATGAACTTCTCCACCTCGGCCACCACGCGGCGCGGCTCGCAGGGCTTGGCCAGGTAGCCGTCGCATCCCACTTCCTGCGCCTTGGCCCGGTCCGTGGCCAGGGCGTGCGCCGTGAGGGCGATGATGGGGATGCTGCTGGTGGCCGGGTCGCCCTTGAGGATGCGCGTGGCCTCCCATCCGTCGATGATGGGGATGGAAATGTCCATCAGCACCAGGTCCGGATGGTCCTCGCGGGCCATGCGTACGCCGTCCTCGCCATTTCTGGCCTCGATCACCTGGTAGCCAAAGTGCTCGAGGATCGTGCGGTAGACGGTCCGGTTGTCCTCGTTGTCCTCAACGAGAAGGACCGTCTTGCTGGAGTCCGCCATCCGGATGTGCCTCCTGAACGTTGCGTCCCTGGCGCCCGCCGGCCTCGCCGTGTGGCGCGCCGCGGGCAGACGGTTAATAATACCCGGGCGGTTCCCCGGGGCAAGGCTGCCCGCCGCATCGCGCTCCTGCGCACGGGGTGGCATACCCGTTGCCCGAGCGTCCCGTACCCGTATACACCGGATTTCCTGATGCGATACGAAGAGCAGTCGCGCCGCCTGAGCATCCTGGGCGGCTTTGCCCTGGGCATCGCCGCCGGGCTGGGCGCGGCACTGCTGATGACGCCCCGCGGCCGCGGCGGGTCCGCCTCCGACGCCGTGCGCCGCGCCCGCGGCCTGCGCGCGCCCACGGGCCGCCGGCTGCACGTTTCCGCCGGCGGCGCCGCGGGGCGCATGGCGCGGAAGAAGTTTACGCTGTAGGCCGCGTCCCAGGGCTCCGGCCGTCTTTCGCCGGAGAAAACTGCGGGGGACGGGTTACAGGGGACAGGGGACGGCCTGCAACGGCGTCTTTCCCCTTCGCTGTACGGGATGGGCGGGCGGCGGGGATTTCCCGGCGCCCCTTTCTTCTTTCGACGGATCGGCTGATGTCCATGCCCTCGCAGGACCTGGGACCGCTCTTTCGCCAGCAGTTCGCGGACCGGCGCTTCGTCGTGGTGAGCAACCGCGAGCCGTACGAGCACAAGTGGTCCGCCGAGGTGGGCGAGACCTCGGTCAGCCGCCCCGCCGGCGGGCTCACCTCCGCGCTGGATCCGCTGCTGCAGGCGCTGGGCGGCATGTGGGTGGCCTGGGGGAGCGGTGAGGCCGACGCCGCCATGGTGGATTCCGACAACCGCGTGCAGGTGCCGCCGGAGGACCCCCGCTACACCCTGCGGCGCGTGTGGCTCACCCATCACGACATCCACCGCTACTACCTGGGGTACAGCAACCAGTTCCTGTGGCCCCTGTGCCACCTGCGGCCGGACCTGACACGCATTCGCGGCCGTTACTGGGAGCGCTACCGCCGCGTGAACCGCCGCTTCGCCGACGCCGTGCTGGAGGAGGTCCGCGGCAAGGACGCGGCCGTGTGGATCCAGGACTACCACTTGGCCCTGGCCCCCCAGCTCATCCGCGCGCAGCGGCCGGACCTGACGCTGTCGCACTTCTGGCACATCCCGTTTCCCCCGTTCGACGTCTTTCGCCTGGCGCCGCAGGCCGGATCGCTGCTGCGCGGGCTGCTGGCGAACGACCTGATGGGATTTCACCTCCCCATGCACGCGGACAACTTCCTGCGCTGCGCCCGCCGGCTGGCCGGGGCGGAGGTGGACTGGCAGGCGCGCACGGCCACGCTGGACGGGCACACCTGCCACGTGGGCGCGTTCCCCATCTCCATCGACGTGGAGCAGTTCCGCGAGGCGGCCGTGGCCGAGGGGGTGGAGGCGCAGATGCAGCGCCTGCGCGACCGGTACGCGCCGCGGGGCGGGATGATCGGCATCGGGGTGGACCGGATGGACTACAGCAAGGGGCTGCCGGAAAAGTTCAAGGCGCTGGAGTTCCTGTGGGACCGGTACCCGGAGTACCGCGAGCGCTTCACCTTCATCCAGGTGGCCGTCCCCAGCCGCAGCGACATCGAGGCCTACGACGACCTGTCGCAGAAGGTCGACCGCCAGGTACGGGAGATCAACGAGCGCTTCGGCACGCCGGAGTGGCGGCCCATCCACCTGGTCAAGCAGTCGCTGCCGGTGGAGCGGCTGGCCGTGCTGTACCGGCTGGCGGACGTGTGCATCATCGCCTCGCTGCAGGACGGGATGAACCTGGTGGCCAAGGAGTACGTGGCCAGCCAGGTGGACAGGAACGGCGTGCTGCTGCTCTCCGAGTTCGCCGGCGCGGCCGAGGAGATGGCGGACGCCATGCTCATCAACCCGTACGATCCCGAGGGGTGCGCCCTGCGCATCCGCGACGCGCTCACCCTCCCCGCGCCGGAGCGTGCCGAAGCGATGGAGCGGCTGCAGGCTTCGCTGACGACGATCTACGACTGGCTGAGCGACGTCTTCACCGCCTGGGGCGCCGTGGCCCAGGGCGGCGCGCCCCCGCCGTCCGCCTCCCGTTCGGACGCGCCGGAGGTGGGCGACGATTATCCGCTGGACGAGCTCCTCCCCGCCGACGGGGAGAATGCGGGCCCGACGTGATTCCGCGGATGAGCGGATGATATGATGCCAGATGCTTGGATTGGATGTGCATTCCAGCGTTCAAAGAAGGCCTCACGCGGAGGACGCGGAGGAACGCGGAGAAAAGACGAGGAGCGATGAGCTTCTCCGCGCCCTCCGCGTGAGACGGTAGTAGAGCTCCGGGTGCACAATCAGGTACGATCCGGTATGAGATCCCGCCCAGGGTCACGCTCGGAGCCGCGCCGGCCTCTCCCGAACTTTCACGCAGCGGACGCAGAGAAGGAAAGGAGGATGCGGGGAACGGCTGAAGCTCCGCCGCGTCCTCTCCCTTTTCTCCGATTCCTGCCTCCGCAACGTGGCTGCTCCCGTATCACCCGATCGCGTCGTTTTCACACCCGGACCCGGCGCCAACAGTTTCCGCGACTCCGCTGTCTTTGCTCTGCGGCGTGACGGACTCGCGGAAGACGTTGCCCGCAGCGGATCAGTCCGGGGGGCTCCAGCGGCCGTGGGGGACGCCCTCCGCCGTGAGGGTGTCGGAGAGGCGCTCCGCGTCGTCCGGGAGCGCCTCCAGGGCCAGGTTGCACCGGGCCCGGGCCGCGGGCGGGGCGGGGACGACCTCGGCGGGGATGCCGGCATCGCGCGCCACCTCCTCGGCCCACAGCGCGTGGTGCGTGGTGTCGAAGGTGAAGAACGCCCCCGTCACGGCGCCCCGGGGCCGCCCAGGCCGGGCGACGTGTAAGGGCTGTGTCTTGCGCGGCTTAGCGTCATCGGTTACTGTTTGGTTAAACCTGTGCATTTGGGAAAACCCTTGCGCGGCGCACCCCACGCCGTGCAACATCATTGGATGGCTTTGGAAGGCAAGCTTCGTACTTTGGCGGATGCGCCGGCACCCCGGCGCGCTGCCCCGGCAAGCACCCTGGGCAAGCTGGAGCGCACACGGCGTTCCGGCCTATCGCCGTCCTGAGCGCGCAAAGGCCCGTCGGGGGGCGCCGCCGAATTCGCCGCACTGCGCGGCAAGCGTCATAATTCTACCGGTACGAACGTCTTAAGATGGGCCGGTCAGGGTGAAACGGCCCCACATCCACGTTCAGCCCCTCGCAGCAGCACCACGCGAGGGTCGATCGAACGCCCGTTCGGCGCCGTGCCGGCGGACGGTTTTCGGGGGACGCGCGCATCCATCGAGAAGCGACAGGAGCGGCGACAATCCGCATTCGCGGCCCGTGCGCGGGGGCGCGGAGTGCGGGGCAAAAAAGAGAATCTGAAGTCGGTGCAGGCCAAGTTTTCGTCGGTCTCTATGCCAGAAGGTCGACGTTGAACCCGGAGAACGCAGGATGAAAACACTTCGTACGCTGCTTGTGGCGGCCCTCACCGTGGCGCTCGCGCCCGTGATGGCCCTCGCGCAAGGAGGCACCATCCGCGGCACGGTGACCGAGCAGGGCTCGGGCAACACGCTGCAGGGGGTGCAGGTCTCGGTGGTGGGCACCAACCTGACGGTGGTCACCAACCAGGAAGGACGCTTCGTCATCAACAACGCGCCGGCCGGCCAGCGCACCCTGCGCGCCGCCCGCATCGGCTTCACCGCCGGCACGCGCGTGGTCACCGTGGGCGCGCAGCCCGTGGACGTGAGCTTCACGCTGTCGCCGGACGTGCTGGGCCTGGACGAGCTGGTGGTCATCGGCTACGGCCAGACGGAGCGCCGCAACGCGGCCGGCGGCGCCATCGCCTCCATCCGTCCCGCCGAAGTCGCGCAGGACCTGCCCACCCCGTCCATCAGCGAGGTCCTCCAGGGCCGCGTGGCGGGCGTGCAGGTGTCGCAGAACTCGGGCACCCCGGGCTCGGCCATCTCGGTCCGCGTGCGCGGCGCCTCGTCGATTTCGGCGGGCAACGAGCCCCTGTACGTGATCGACGGCGTTCCGGCGATCACGGGTGACTTCTCGGCCTTCGGGTCGGCGACGCTGGGCGGCCAGAGCGTGGACGCCCTGTCGGACCTGAACCCCAACGAGATCGAGTCCATCGAGGTCCTGAAGGACGCCTCGGCGGCGGCGATCTACGGCTCGCGCGCCAGCAACGGCGTGGTGCTCATCACCACCCGCCGCGGCCGCGCCGCGGAGCGCCCGGAAGTGCGCTTCAACGCGTGGTACGCCGACCAGCGCCCCTGGCGCATCCCGGAGTTCGCCAACGCCGCGCAGTACCTGGAGCTGTACAACGAGGCGTGGGAGAACGACGGCTACGCCGACGAGACGTACCCGACGCTGTTCGACTACTACAACGACTTCGGTGCCAACCTGGACACGTCCGGGAACACGGACACCGACTGGCTGGACGAGGTGATCAACCCGGCCGGCATGGCCAGCCTGTTCGGCTCCATCAGCGGCGGCACCGAGCGCACCCGCTACTTCGTGAGCGGCAGCCGGCTGCAGCAGGACGGCATCGTGGCCCCGCAGGCCTACGAGCGCCTGAACGGCCGTCTGAACCTGGACTACTCGGTGAACGACAAGCTGACGCTGGGCACCAGCATCGGCCTTACCCGTTCGGACAACGACCGCACGGCGTCGGACAACAACATCTACTCGCCCTTCGCCAACGCCATCGCGGCGGCGCCGATCGAGCCGGTGCGTGGGCCCGACGGCGAGTTCTACCCGGGTGACATCTACACCAACGCGGTGCAGCTGCGCGACAACCAGGTCGAGGAGCGCGGCCTGCGCGTGCTGGCCAACGCGTTCGCGAACTACCAGCTGACCGACTGGCTGAGCGCGCGCCTGAACACGGGCGTGGACCAGTACAACAACCGCTCGTACCTGTACAACACGCCGGACATTCCGCCGGGCGCCCCCACGGGCACGGGCATCACGGGCAACTCGTACGCGTCCAAGGTCCTGGCCGAGGGCACCCTGAACTGGGACGTGGACGTCAACGACGAGAACTCGTTCACGGGCGTCGTGGGCGCGAGCTACGAGGACAACGACAGCGAGTTCAACTTCGTGTCGGGCTCGGGCTTCTCGACCAACCAGTTCCGCTACCTGAACTCGGCGGCGGTGATCAGCGGCGGCGGCGACGGCCCCACGGAGTACAACCTGGGCTCGTTCTTCGGCCGCGCCACGCACACGTGGGCCGACCGCGTCACGACCACGCTGAACTTCCGCGCGGACGGCTCCACCCGCTTCGGCGAGGCCAACCGCTGGGGCTTCTTCCCGTCGGCGTCGGTGCTCCTTCGTCCCGGCCTGAGCAGCCTTCCGGGCGGCGGCACCACCTTCAGCGACCTTGCCCTGCGCGCCAGCTACGGCCTCACGGGCAACCAGGAGGGCCTGGGTGACTTCGCTTCGCTGGGCCTGTTCACGGGCGGCGCGGCGTACGGCGACCGCGGCGGCATCGCGCCGCAGCAGCTGCCCAACCCGGACCTGAGCTGGGAAAAGACCACGCAGCTGAACATCGGCGGCGACCTGGGCCTGTTCGACGACCGCCTGGGCGTGAGCTTTGACTGGTACCGCAAGAACACCACGGACCTGCTGCTGGCCCGCCCGCTTCCCCGCGCCACCGGCTTTGCCGGCGTGACGGAGAACATCGGCGCCATGACCAACACGGGCGTGGAGCTGGCCCTGCGCGCGCAGCTGGTGCGCAACTCGGCCCCCAACGGGCTGAGCTGGACGACGGAGTTCAACGTCAGCACCAACCGCAACAAGGTCACCGAGCTGTACAACGGCGAGCCCATTCCCCTGGGCCTGTCGAGCAGCGTTCGCATCGAGGAAGGCCAGGAGCTGGGCTTCTTCTACGGCTACGTGGCGGACGGCCTGTTCCGCGACGAGTCGCAGATCTGCCTGAGCCAGGCGGGCGAGTCGTCGGCCAACCGCAACGCGCGCTGCGCCGCGGCCGGGCTGGCGTTCCAGAACGGCGGCACCTCGCTGGGCGACATCCGCTTCCGCGACATCGACTCGTTCGATGCGCAGGGCAACCTGACGGGCAAGCCGGACGGCATCATCAACTCGGCCGACCGTACCAACATCGGCTCGCCGTGGCCGGACTACCAGGGCGGATGGACGAACAACGTCCGGTTCCAGGGTATCGACCTGACGGCGTTCTTCCAGTTCTCGCAGGGCAACGAGACGTTCAACGGGATGCGTTTCTACTACGACAACCCGGCGTCGGGCGACAACATCCGGACGTACGTGCTGGACCGCTACTCGGAGGACAACCCCGACGGCAACCACCCGCGCGTGACGCTGGACGACGTGAACAACAACGCGCGCGCTTCCTCGCGCTTCGTGGAGGACGGCTCGTACGTCCGCCTGAAGAACGTGGTGCTCGGGTACACCCTGCCCGCGCGCATGTCGGGCCGCATCGGCTTCAACAGCCTGCGCGTGTACGCCCAGGGCCAGAACCTGGTCACCTGGACGGACTACACGGGCTTTGACCCCGAAGTCAACTTCGCCGGGAGCGACCCCGTTACCCGTGGCTATGACTTCTACACCCTTCCGCAGACGCGCACGATTTCGATCGGCGTCGACGTGGGCCTGTGAAAGGGAGGAATGAAATGATGAAGCTCAAGTACCTCGCGTTCGGACTGTTCGCGGCGGCCTCCATGGCCGCCTGCGACAGCCCGCTGGACACCGAGCCCCGCTCGACCGTTCCCTCGGAAGAGGCGCTCGACAGCCCGGAGGAGCTCCGGGTGGCCGTCAACGGCCTGTACGACGCGTTCCAGGACAACGGCCGCGACTTTACCCGCAACCAGGTCATCTTCCCGGACCTGTACGCGGACAACTCGTCGTTCTCGGGGACGTACGCCAGCGACCGCGAAGTGGTCAACCGCAACGTCCTGCCCACCAACACGGCGATCGCCGGCATCTGGCGCTCGGCGTACATCGGCATCGACCGCGCGAACAACGTGCTGACGGCGCTGGAGACGGTGGAGATGGACGCCGACGAGGCCGAGCAGCTGGCGGGCGAGGCCCACTTCGTCCGTGGCTACATGTACTTCATCCTGGGCCGGTGGTTCGGCGGTGTGCCCCTGATCACGGAGCCCACCCGCGAGATCCCGACCCAGGAAGAGGTGCGGATCGCCAAGAGCTCGCAGGCCGCGATCTACGCGTTCGCGGAGTCGGAGCTGCGCGCGGCGGCCGCCGTGCTGGGCGAGGCGCCCTTCAACGGCCGCGCCTCGTGGGGTGC
>DATING010000495.1:0-3532 GCA_035474555.1 Longimicrobium sp.
CGCGCCCCGCGCGCCCGGGGAACTCCGCGGCTCTGTAGCGGGGTACGGAGCCCCGGGCCGGACCGCGACGCTCCACCGGCCCGCCGGCGGAGCGTTTTTTCTCGGCTCCCCGGCGCCCACCGCGAACCCTGGAAAAGGGACCCGGATGCACACGCACTACTACGACTCGCACGACCTCCCCCGCTTCGGCGAGATCGGCAAGGACGCGCCGGAGCTGGCGGAGAAGTTCTTCGCCTGGTACAACGCCGTGTTCGCGGAAGGGGCGCTCACCCAGCGCGAAAAGTCGCTCATTGCCCTGGCCGTGGCGCACGCGGTGCAGTGCCCGTACTGCATCGACGCGTACTCCGGCGACTGCCTGCAAAAAGGCGCCGACACCGAGCAGATGACGGAGGCCGTGCACGTGGCGGCCGCCATCCGCGGCGGCGCGTCGCTCGTGCACGGCATCCAGATGCGCAACCACGCCGAGCGGCTGGGGATGTGAGGGGACGGCAGTTCCAAGTGCCGAGTGACAAGTGCCAAGTGCCTGGTTCGGGTGTACAGGATCGGGCACTCTTCTAACCGAGGTATGGATTGACGCCGTCTACCGCTCCCAGCCGCCATCGCGTCCTGCCGACGCTGCAGAAGCGCCACGTGCCCCTCGCCTCGGCGGCGGGGCAGATGGCGGCGCTGGCGGGCGTGCCCGTCGCACGGACGTTCGAGGCCGCGCTGGGCGACGCGGGGCTGTATCCCCTGCGCGCCACGGGGATCGAGATCCTGCAGATCAACGTGGGCCGCAAGTGCAACCAGACCTGCCGCCACTGCCACGTGGACGCCGGCCCCGACCGCACGGAGATGATGCCGGACGCGGTGGTGGACCGGGTGCTGGAGATCATCGAATCCACCGACATCCCCATCGTCGACATCACGGGCGGCGCGCCGGAGCTGCACAAGCGGTGGCGCGAGATCGTCGTCCGCGCGCGGGGGGCGGGCAAGCACGTGATGAACCGCTGCAACCTCACCATCACGCGGCTGCCCAACTACGCGTACCTCCCCGCGTTCTTCGCCGAGCACGGCGTGCACGTGGTGGCGTCGCTGCCGCACTACCGCGAGAAGGGGACGGACACACAGCGCGGCGAGGGCGTGTTCGAGGAGTCCGTGGCTGCGCTCCAGGAGCTGAACGCGCTGGGCTACGGCGACCCGGCCACGGGGCTGCAGCTGGACCTGGTGACGAATCCCGTGGGGACGTTCCTCCCCGGGAGCCAGGAGGCACTGGAGGCGGAGTGGAAGCGGCAGATGGAGCGGCTGCACGGCGTGCGCTTCAACCGGCTGTACACCATCACCAACATGCCCATCAGCCGCTTCCTGGAGTTCCTGGCGGAGAGCGGCAAGCTGGACGAGTACATGGAACGGCTGGTGACCGCCTTCAACCCCGCCGCCGCCGCGGGGGTGATGTGCCGCAACACGCTCAGCGTGGGCTGGGAGGGCACGCTGTACGACTGCGACTTCAACCAGATGCTGGAGCTGCCGGTGCACCCGGGCGTTCCCCGCACCGTCTTCGACTTCGATCCGGCCGCGCTGGCGAACCGCGAGATCGTGCTGGGGCCGCACTGCTTCGGCTGCACCGCCGGCGCCGGCTCCAGCTGCGGCGGCGCGACGGTCTGACCCGAACGCCTCACGCGGAGGCGCGGAGAACTGCGGAGAAGCAAACGGAGCCGGCGGAGGATTTCCCTCCGCCGGCTCCGTGTTTTCCCCCAACGTGTTTTCCTGACTGAGGGAGGCGCCGCCGTCATTCGCCTGTGCCGGCATTCCGTGGCGCCGACCCAAATTAAGCGCCAGCAACAGGGCGCGTTTCGGGAAGGCGAGGGAGGGCGATCGGTGCGCGCGACAAGAACAGGCGCATTATAAGCGCGGCTGGATGGGAGGACAACGGCCACCTGCGCCAGATGCGCCGTCCACTCCGTTTGCGCCTGCTTGGGAACGTGTTGTACGGGGGCGATTTAGCCGCTGGAGACGATTGTGGAAAAGCCGCTAAGTGCCCGTGGGGTGCACGGATAGCACACGTGGAGGACGCACATTCGTGCACGCCAACCCCTTGTCTTCGGGTAATCTTCGGTATATATTTGGTTCGTGAATGGGCGCCGAAGCACCCTTTGGCACACCTTGGGAAGGATTCCGAAGATGATGAGGGAGCACAATCTCGCCGATCCCCGGACGGCAACCATCCGTCACCTGCGGGAGACCGCGCAGGCGCGGGTGGAGAACACCTCGCTGCGCAGCGTGGCCCGGGAGATCGGGATGAGCCCCACCGGGCTCAAGAAGTTCCTGCAGGGCACGGCGCCCTACTCGCCGACGCTGCGCCGCCTGCGCAACTGGTACGTGCACTATGCCGCCGTGCAGGCGGGCGAGGTGCAGACGCAGGATGCCACCGCCGCGCTTGCCGTGCTCGTGCACGACCTGTCCCCCGACCCGCGCCGGGCCGCCGCCAGCTGCGTGCTGGAGTGCGTGACCCGCGGCTACGACGAGAGCGGCAAGACCCGCCCCGTCTGGATCGACGAGCTGCGCGCCCAGTACGCGGCCGCGTAGCCCCAACGCGACGCGAGTGCGCGGGCCGTCTCTGCCGGCCCGCGCACTCGTTTCGCCTTCTACCCCGCCCGGGAACCGAATGTTTCCCGGCAGGTGCATGTCAGGGCGGCGGTTGGAGCTCCCCCAGCCGCCGCGTCACCACCTCGGTCGCCGCGGCCTGCCGGCGCGGCGCGCGCTCCAGGTAGCCGCGGTACATCGCGACCGCCTGCGCCGCCTCGCCCAGCGTGTCGTGGGCCCAGCCCAGCCGCAGGTACACCTCCGCCCACTCCGGCTCCCGCTCCAGCGCCGCCCGGAACTCCGCCATCGCCTCGGGCACGCGGCCGGCGGCGGCCAGCGCGTTGCCGTACTCCAGCCGCACCACGCCGTCCCCCGGGGCGATCTCCGCCGCCGCGGCCAGGTGCGCCACGGCGGCCTCCGCGTTCCCCCCGCGCAGGTCCAGCCGCGCCAGCCCCATCCGCGCCGCGTACCAGGCCAGGTCTTCCTCCAGCGCGCGCTCGTAGTCCCGTCGGGCGCGTGCCGTATCCCCCGTGGTCTCGTGGATCATCCCCAGCGCGTGCTCCCACAGCGCCTTGGACTCGTACGCGTCGCCCACCTCCGCCGCGTCCGCTTGGCGCAGCGCCGTGAGCAGCCGCTCGATCTCCACCGCCGCGCTGTCCGGCTGCCCCGCCCCGACCAGCGAGAGCGCGCGGTAGTGCCGCAGCCGGAAGTTGCGGCGCGGGTTGGCGCGCACCAGCGCCGCAAAGTTCGTGGCGGCGCGGCGAAAGTCGCCGCGCCCGTAGGCCAGGAACGCCTCCGTGCTGCGGTCCCACAGCCTTCGTCCCAGCATGGACAGCAGCGCCGCCTCCAGCCCCCGGTGCACGAAGGGGTTCCGCATCTGCGCCAGCTCCAGGTGGTTCTCGTTGCCGATCACGTCCGGCCGGCGCAGCGTGCGCTCGTCGTCGTTGAGGTAGTTGATGTACAACCCCTGGTC
>DATING010000496.1:0-3828 GCA_035474555.1 Longimicrobium sp.
CGGGCTGCAGAACCTGCGGCGCAACCCCACGGCGGCGGAGCTGCGCTGCCGCTTCGGCGGGCGCGGGCCGGGGGAGTTCGGGCTGCTGTCGTACCTGGACGTGCCCGTGTACCGCCCCGCGACGCCGCTGCCGGGGACGCACACGGTGGGCGTGCCGGGGATGCCGCACCCCGCCCTGGGCGAGAGCTACGAGGAGTGGGAGTGGCGCGTGCTGCGGACGAACTACGGCCCGTCCGTGCGCAACGTGCAGAACGACCTGATGCAGCTGGACCCCGTGTTCATGTCCATGATCCGCCGCTTCGAGGCGGAGCTGCGGCGGCGCGGCATCTCCGCCAGCCGGCGCGAGACCTACCGGCCGGCGGACCGGCAGGCGTGGATCTTTCAGCAGGGGCGCGTGCGGCCGGGACCGTTCGCCACCACCACGCTGACGTCGTGGCACTCGCGCGTGGACCGGCTGGGCCGCCCCGCCGCGCGCGCCGCGGACTACAACGTCTCCCCCGGCAACCTGCCCCGCTTTCACGCCGTGGCGGCGGAGATCGGGCTGCAGGGGTACGGCGCGGACAGCAACGACCCCGGCCACGTCTACCTGCCGGACACCGACGCCGCCACGGGCGCGGAGATCGCCGTGCTGCGCACCGTGCCGCGGGTGATGCACGTCACCCTGGCCACGGGCCGCCCCGAGGGCGAGTGGCAGCCGCCGCGGGCCGTGGAGAACTGGCGCCGTGCCACGCGCGAGTTCGTCACCAACCCGGTGCCGTACTATCCCACGCTGCAGCAGCCCTCCATCCCGCTCCCCGACAGCGTGCCCCTGCCGCCGCGCTACTCCGCGGAATTGCGGGTGAGCCGGGCCGCGACACCGCCGGCGAGGCCGCGCCCGCGCCGTGGATGAGGCGTAACGCGCGGCGAAAGGCTAGGTCAGGTGAGGGATCGAGAGGCGAGGCACGGGCGGGCATCCGTCCCCGGCGATTGAAATCGCGGCACCGAAAACGTGATGTCGGCCTTCGCCGACGGCTCGTGCAGCATTCGCGTGAGTGCACCGGAGCCGGCATCGAGCGGTCCGGAACGGCTAGCACCGGGCGGACCGGCCGGCATCCGTCCCCGGCAATTGAAATCGCGGCAATGACCCCGCACTATCGGCCTGCGCCGACAGCTCGTGCCGCGATCGGGTGAGTGCACCGAGCCGTAGTTCCAGCCGTTGAAGCCCCGTTCGGCGAGCGCCAGCGAGCCGAGACGGGGCTTACCGCTTGCCCAGCGGCGGCTTTAGCCGCTCAGGACGGATCTCCGCTCCCGCGACGCATCCTCTCCCCTTCGTTGCCGCCCTGCCCACGGCCGATTCTCTGGCCCACTGGAGGAGTGCAGTAACGCAGTTGAAGCCTCACGCAGTTTGTGAGGCTTTCCGCAGTTGTTGCGGCGGCTTTAGCCGCTCAGGCCCGATCCCCGCCCCCACGCACAGAGCCCTCCCCCGGATCGTCCGGAGGAGGGCTTCTGATTTCCGCGCTCGCGATCGCCTTACGTTCAGCCCGTGACCGACGCCAGTTGCCGCGTGTGGTGCTCGATGTGGACGGCGGCCAGGCGCATCCCCCGCGTCAGGTCGATCTGCCCGAAGTAGGGGTGCGTCACGTAGGTCCAGCCGGCCGCCCGCGCGCGCGCCGCCTCGCGCTCGAAGCGCTCGCCCATGTCGCGCATCTGCGCCAGCGCCGTCTCCTTCGACGGGAGCGGGGCCTCCGCCGGGGGACGGACCTCGCGGGGCGCCGGGGCACCGCGGGGAAAGCTGCGGTGAAACAGCATGTGCGGCAGCATGAACGTCCTGAGCAGCCGCCGCCGCAGGGGCGTGAGCTTCAGGCGCATCGCCGGCCCGCCGGTCACCTCGCCGATGAACACGCGGTACGTCATCGTCAGGTGCTCGGTGATGACGGCGGGCGTCCACTTGCCCGGCTTCCACGGCTGGTGCCACGCGGAGTCCGGCACCCGGCCCGCCGCGTCCAGGTAGGCGGCGAGCGCCACCTGGTGCTCTTCGACCACGGCGTGCCAGCGGGCGTCCGCGCGCGAGGTGGCGACGGGCATCGGGAGATGGGGTCTGGAGGGTGGGATGGATCGGCCGCGTGAGGCAGGTCTTCGCCGGCGCCCCCTCCGCTCGCCGAGGCTCGCACCTCCCCCAAAACCCCTGGGGGAGGTTGAACTGCGTCAGCATGGAGAGGAGGGAGGTACTGCGGATCAGCAGCCGGAGCCAAGCACGCTTACTTCGGACTAGGCACTTGGAACTGCCCTTCTCACCCCCGGCCGTCCAGCCAGTGCCCAATGCGCACGGGCGACTCCGTGAGCGTCCAGCCGGCGCGGGCCCACGCGTCCACGCGGGCGCGCATCTCGTCCACGGGCATGGTGTCTTCGCGGCCGGGCTGCGTGTAGTTGGCGCTGGACCACTCGCGCACCCGCACCCGCCCCTCCGCGTCCGGGCGAAAGAGCAGCACGACGACGCCGTTGCCCCCCGCCGGATCCGCCGCGTGAAACGCGATGTTGTCCGGCGCGCTCACCGGCCTTCGAGCACCGCGGCCACGTGACCCGGATCGCGCAGGAAGATGACGCCCGGTGAGGCCTCGGCCCCGCGCGCCACCACGCCGTCCACGGCCATGGCGGCGAACAGCAGCGCCAGGTACAGCAGCGAGCTCTTGTACAGCGTCCACGCCGGCCGCACGTAGTCCGCCGCGCGCAGCACGCGGATCACGTCGCGCAGGAACCAGGCGCCCAGCAGCGTGGCCAGCACGCCGTACGTCATCCCTAGCCCGCCGTACGTCACGGGGCCCAGCGAGAGCGGCAGCAGGATGAGCGTGTAGATGAGCATCTGCCGCATCGTCTCGCGCTCGCCCCACACGTTGGGCGCCATGGGCACGCCCACGCGGCCGTAGTCCTTCTGCTTGACGAGCGCCAGCGCCCAGAAGTGCGGCGGCGTCCAGAAGAAGATGATCATGAACAGGTACGCCGCCGTCAGCGACACCTCGCCCGTGGCGGCCGCCCAGCCGACGAGCGGGGGGAACGCGCCCGCCGCGCCGCCGATCACGATGTTCTGCGGCGACGTGCGCTTGAGCCAGCGGGTGTAGATGAAGACGTAGTACAGCAGCCCCGCCAGCGCGAGCGAGGCGCTCAGCAGGTTCACCAGCAGCGCGTACACGGCGAACGCCGCCGCGCCCAGCGTAATGCCGAACGCCAGCACGTGCCCCGGCGACATCCGCCCGCTGGGGATGGGCCGCAGCTTGGTCCGCGGCATGTGGGCGTCGATGTCGCGATCCATGAACATGTTGATCGCGTTGGCGCCGCCCGCCATCAGGTAGCCGCCCAGCATGGTCCACAGCAGCGTCCAGCCGTCGGGCCAGCCGCGCGAGGCGATCACCATGGGCGCCCACGTGGTCACCAGCAGCAGCGAGATGATGCGCGGCTTGGTGAGCGTCACGTAGTCGCGCAGCAGCTGCCGCACGCCGCCGGCACCGGTGCGCGCGGCCTCCATGCCCGCCCGCTGGGTGGCGGTGGTCATGTCGGCGGGGGCTGCCGTGCTCGGGGGCGCGGCAAAGCCGTCGGAAACCAGGCTGACGGAAACGTCTGACATCAACTCGTCCGGATGGGGGTCGCAACTCGCGGCCAAATATAAGGCCCGCACGCGTGTGCGCTACCCCGCCCCCTCGAATATCCACAGGTTGCCCCACGGGATGGTAGGGAATCTCCCGACCGGCCGCCAACCCGCGCCCCATCAAGCACTTGTGCGGATGATCAGGGTATGGATATCATCGAGCGCCCGAATCTTCCCCGATCTTTCGCTGAGGATGAGCTTCGCGCGCG
>DATING010000497.1:0-3277 GCA_035474555.1 Longimicrobium sp.
ACGTGGCCGGCTTCTTCAGCGGCCCCACGGGGCTGGTGATTGGCCGCGAGGACGCCGTGGCCGCGGCCAAGGTCCTGTCGGACTTTGCCCGCGAGTTCGGCGACCGCCCCGCCGTCAAGGTGGGCGTGGTGGACCGCAAGTCGTTCGGTCCCGAGCAGGTGAAGCAGCTCGCGGACATGCCGCCCCGTGAAGTGCTGCTGGCGCAGATCGCCGGCGGCCTGCAGGCGCCGATGTCGCGCCTGGTGGGGGGGATGGCCCAGCTCATGGCCGGGTTCGCCCGCGCCGTGGACCAGCTGCGCCAGCAGAAGGAAGGCGCGGCGTGACCTGCGCGGCGTCCCGCTGACGGGGGACGCCAACCAAGACGACCGAAGGACGACCCGGCCCCGGCCGGTGCTACGATCTGATCCGTACTGAACCTGTAGATACCAAGGAGCCCGAGATGGCGACCACCCTGTCCCGTGATGAGCTGCTCGACGCGATCGGCAACATGACCGTTCTCGAGCTGGCTGAGTTCGTGAAGGCGTTCGAAGAGAAGTTCGGTGTGACCGCGGCCGCCCCGGTGGGCGTTGCCGCCCCGGCCGGCGGCGCCGGCGCCGCGGCCCCCGTGGTCGAGGAGCAGACCGAGTTCGACGTCGTCCTGATGGGCGCCGGCGAGAAGAAGATCCAGGTCATCAAGGTCGTGCGCGAGCTGACCGGCCTGGGCCTGAAGGAGGCCAAGGACCTCGTGGACAGCGCTCCCAAGACCGTCAAGGAAGCCGCTTCCAAGGACGAGGCTGCGGCCATGAAGGCCAAGCTCGAGGAGCAGGGCGCTTCCGTCGAGCTGAAGTAACGGCCGGTGAGGTCCGGCCGCGCGGGCTCAACCCCGCGCGGCCGGTCCACGGGCCGGACGGACGGCGACGGCCGCCCGCGCGCCCCTCACCCGGTCCACTTCAGCCCGGCTGGCCATGACACGCAGGACTCTGATCAATTTCCAACGGACGGTACGCCGCCCCGCCGATATCTCTCGGTCGGGGTCGTTTGCGCTTTTCCGTATCCACGCACGCTGAGAGGGAGACCCACTTGGCAACGCTGAATAAACCGATCGTCTCATTCGCCAAGCTGACGTCGGGGATGGAGCATCCCAACCTCCTGGACGTGCAGCTGCGGGCGTTCGACACGCTGCTCCAGACCGATGCGGCCGCGCGCGAGCGCGAGGACGTGGGCCTGGAGCGCGTCTTCAACGAGATCTTTCCCATCTCCGACGTCAACGGGAACTTTTCCCTGGAGTTCGTTCGGTACTCGCTGGGCGAGCCGAAGTACGACATGGAAGAGTGCATGGAGCGCGACATGACGTACGCGGCTCCCCTCAAGGCGACGCTCCGGCTGGTGGTGTGGGAGGACGTGGGCGACGAGCGCCGTCCCAAGGACATCATCGAAAAGGAAGTGTACCTGGGGGACCTGCCCGTCCTGACGCCCCTGGGCACGTTCATCATCAACGGTGCCGAGCGCGTCATCGTCAGCCAGCTGCACCGCAGTCCGGGCGTGGTGTTCGAGGAGAACATCCACCCCAACGGCAGCAAGCTGTTCAGCGCCCGCATCATCCCGTTCCGCGGCTCGTGGGTCGAGTTCACGCTCGACATCCACGACGTGGTCGCGGTGCACATCGACAAGAAGAAGAAGTTCCCCGCCACGGCGCTGCTGCGCGCGGTGGGGTTCAGCCGCGACGCGGACATCCTGGACGTCTTCTTTGACCGGGATACGCTGACCGTCAACACGCTGGAGACGGCCAACACGCGCGAAGGCCGCCGCGGCGAGGTGTTCCACGGCTTTTTGGCCGAGGACATCCCCGACCCGACGGTGCTGGGCCCCGAGGGGCCCGTGCTGTACCGCGAGCTGGTGCTCCCCTCCACGGGCGAGGTGTTCGAGCGCGGCAAGCGGCTCACGCGCGAGCTGTACGCGTCGCTTCGCGAGGCCGGCGTGACGCACTTCCCCGTCATCGGGCAGGCGCTGGTGGCCCGCGCCGGCGACGAGGTGAACGGCGAGACGCTGGGCCGGCTGCTGCGCGCGGGGATCGAGACGATCTCCGTCTTCCGCGGCACGGGCCACGGCGGCACGGCGCTGCGCGCCACGCTGGCCAAGGACCCCACGCGGGGCACGCTTGACTCGCTGTTCGCCATCCACAACCTGGTGCGCCCGGGCACGGCCCCCGCGCCCGACGTGTGGACCGAGGACGAGTTCCTGGCGGGCGGCGACACCATCATGCACGTCGCCGACTTCCTGAACGCCTGGATGGAGCGCGGCGCGCAGCCGGTGGACCCCATGTCCCGCGAGGCGCAGCGCTCGGCCGAGGAGCGCATGCTGCGCTTTGCGCAGGAGCGCGGCATTCGCTACGTGTGGGAGAGCTTCCGCGACGACCGCACGGAAAAGACGGCCAAGCCCAGCCGCGTGCTCGTCTACGAGCTCAACCGCGTGGTGCAGGTGTACGTGGCCGTGTGGCGCCTGCTGTTCCAGCCGCGCACCTCGCTGTTCGTGGCGGGTGACCTGGCGCAGAACGGCAACGGCAACCCCGTGGCCAGCAGCGACTACTCGGAGTACACCGAAGAGTCGCTCAACAAGCGCTACGACCTGGGCCGCGTGGGCCGCTACAAGATCAACCAGCGGCTGGCCCCGGCGTTCGACGCCCTGGGGTACACGGTGCCGCCGGCGGGGATGACGGCGCTCACGGCGCAGGACGTCCTGGCCATCCTGTGGCAGCTGGTGGAGCTGCACGAGGGCCGCGGCGACACCGACGACATCGACCACCTGGGCAACCGCCGGGTGCGTTCCGTCGGTGAGCTGATCGCCAACCAGTTCTCCGTGGGCCTGTCGCGCATGGCGCGGCTGGTGCGCGAGCGCATGTCGATCGTGTCGGACCCCGACAAGATCAACATCGACGACCTGGTGAACGCGCGGACGGTCTCGGCGGTGATCCAGCAGTTCTTCGGGTCGTCGCAGCTGAGCCAGTTCATGGACCAGACCAACCCCCTGGCCGAGATGACGCACAAGCGGCGTCTCTCCGCGCTGGGGCCGGGCGGCCTGACCCGTGAGCGCGCCGGCTTCGAAGTGCGGGACGTGCACTACTCGCACTACGGGCGCATGTGCCCCATCGAGACGCCGGAAGGGCCCAACATCGGCCTGATCAACTCGCTGACCACGTACTCGCGGATCAACGACCTGGGCTTCATCGAGACGCCGTACCGCAAGGTGGTGCGCGCGGTGGTGAGGTACCCGGCGTCGATCAAGCTCGACGAGGCGGTGC
>DATING010000498.1:0-1915 GCA_035474555.1 Longimicrobium sp.
CACCTGGATGGACGAGCCCACCGCGATGTTGATCGCCGCGTCCATCTTGTTCTTGGCCGCCATGATGATGGCCGTGCTGTGCTCCGCCGCGTTGCCGATGATGGCCACCACGATCACGCCCACGAACACCTCGCTCCACCCCAGCTTTTCCGCCGTCTCGGTGGCGGCGCCCACCAGGAACTCGGCCATCACCGCCACGCCGATGGTGGCCAGCACCAGCATGCCGATGCTGCGGCCCAGGGGCGCGTGGTCCTCGTACGCGCCCTCCGGCTCTTCCGCGCCCGCGTCGCCCATGTACAGGTGCTTGTGCGTGCGCAGGGTAAAGAAGAGGCTGGCCACGTAGGTCGCCATCAGCACGATGGCGATCTCCAGGCTCAGGTTGCGCTCCGCCCCCGGCATCCTGTTCCCCACGATGTTGTGGAACATGGCCGGCACCACCAGCCCGACGGCGCTCAGCACCAGCAGGGTGCCGCCCAGGCCCGCCGCCGTCTTGTTGAAGCGCTGCGTCTCGAACTTGAGCCCGCCCACCAGCGCGCTCAGGCCGAACACCAGCAGCACGTTGCCGATGATGCTCCCCGTGATGCTGGCCTTCACCAGGTCGAAGAGCCCGGCCCGCAGCGCCACGATGGCGATGATGAGCTCCGCCGCGTTGCCAAAGGTGGCGTTCAGCAGGCCGCCCACGCCTTCGCCCACGCGCTCGGCGATCTCCTCGGTGGCGTGGCCCATCATCCCCGCCAGGGGAATGATGCCCAGGCACGCGACGACGAAGATCCAGATGGCGGGCGAGTGGAACACCCATTCCATCAGCATCGCCACGGGCACGAACACCAGCAGCAGGTTCAGCAGGTTGCCGAAGGAGAGCAGCGGGCGCTTTCCGGTCGTCGTGGTCGCCACGGGTTTGTCGCGGGTTCAGGGGAGCGGCAGCTGCACTGCACGATTGCGGCGGGGAGAGTACGGCGCCGCCCGGTGGAGCGCAACGGAGAACGGCACCTGGACGGCGGATCGGGCGTTTCCACCCCGCGGAAAGGGAAGATAACGGCAGCTGGTCCGCCACGTCCGCGCGGGACCCTCACCCCCCGGCCCCCACTCCCGTACACCACCAGTCTGCACCCTCGATTGCCTGCCCAGTACGGGAGAGGGGGAGACCTTCGTGCCCCGACACGGAGTTCCGTGAGCGACGGCGGAGCGTCCGCCTTCCGTCCATGCGGATGGTTTTCTCCCCCTCTCCCGGCGCAGTTTGCCGGGGGAGGGGGCCGGGGGGTGGGGGATCTGGTTGGAGACGCCTACGCGCCCGGGAGCGTCATCTCGCCCTCGCTCACGGGCACGGCCGCCCCGCCCACGCGCACGGCCGTCACGGCACCGCCCTGGACGTCGGCTTCCACGTGCAGGCGGCTGGGGCGGCCCATCTCCACGCCCTGGTGGATGGTCCAGCGCAGTGTGCCGTCCCCGGCCGCGTCGCGCGCGGCGAGAAGCCCCGCCAGCGCCGTCACCGCCCCGCCCGTGGCCGGGTCCTCGCCGATGCCCATCGCCGGCGCGAACATCCGCGCCTGGAGCGATGCCCCATCTTCCGCGTCGTCCGTCACCACGTAGACGTGCGGGCCCCACGCGCCGGACAGGTGCCGCTCCCACGCGCCCCCGTGCAGCCGCACGCGTCCCAGCGCCGCCCGGTCGCGCACGGAGACGAAGAGGAACGGCACGCCGGAGGTGGCGTGCGCCGTCCCCAGCGACCCGCCCAGGTCCGCCTCGTCCAGCGACAGCAGCTCCGCGACCACGGCGGGCGGGGGCGGCGGCGGGCCGAATTCCGGCATCCGCGCGGCGGAGAGCATGGCGAAGACGGGGCGGCCGTCCTCCATCCGCACGTCCACCGGCACGGGACCCACGCCCTCACCCAGCACCACGCGCGCGGCAGCGTCGG
>DATING010000499.1:0-2113 GCA_035474555.1 Longimicrobium sp.
CAGGCTGAGGGTCACGCACACGCGTGAAAGAAAGGGGGATGCACCCGCCGGGTGCATCCCCCTTTTTCTCATGTGCAGTCCCTGGCAGACCTCCCCGCGCGACTCTGCTCCAATCTCACCCAGCGTCAGCAGAGTCATCCTCCATTGACGCTGTGCTGATCCTGATCCCGAAGCCGGAAAAATAATCCGGTATGATACAGAATCCCGGGTTCGATCTCACCCCGCGCTGGCAGACGACACAATCACGCGGAGGACGCGGAGGAACGAAGAGAGGACGCGGAGACAGGACCGTCTGTCTCCGCGTCCTCTCCGGTTGTCTCCGAGTCCTCCGCGTGATCCATCGCGCCAGAATGCACTCCGGCGTCGGGGCTCCAGGGATCTCTACGCATCCCGACGCGTCGAGTGCGTGAAGCGTTTCGATGGGCAGGGGCGGGAAGACGTCGCGCAGGGGGAGCGGCCCGTTCGCCACGGGCCGTTCCGTCGTGCGACGAGTGATCGCGCAGGGGCTGAAACGAAGAAACGCGGCCGAAGCCGCGTTGAGGATGGATCCATCGACAGGGTACCGGCGGGCAGGCCTTCGTGCTCCGCCGCCCCGCGCCGACCCCGCAGGCCGTTGCCACCGGTCGCTTTGGACGGGGAATCACCGCACGGATGTCTCCCCGGGGCGGGCCGCAGGGGTCTGTACCGCGTCAGGCCGCCGGCACAGGGTGCCGGCGGGGCTGGCTCAGGCGTACAGCACGGTCGCGGGAAGCGTCCGCGATGCCTCGACGGGCGGCGACGGCGGCTTGGGCTCTTCACCGCGGTCCTTGGGGAACCGGGGCTCCGTGGGCGCCGAGCACCCTGCGGCCGATACGAGCACGACGACCGCCGCGAAGGCAGTGGCTGCTTTACGAATCATGGTGACGCTCCGCGTTGGTGTGGTTCCCTGCCATTCCCTGCGCATACCCGTCGCATGCGCAGGGGTTCCGTCCGTCCCGGGCTAGAACTGCACGCGTTCGAGGTTCGCGCAGGCCAGGACGGTGGTGCGGTCCGTGGCGTTCAGCAGCACGCCGTTGTACCGCGTGTCCGCGTTCATGAGCTCGTTGATGAACGTGCGCTCCACGTTTGCCGCCCCCGAGGAGTCGCCGGTCAGGTCCGGGTACGCGCCGCGCCCGCCCAGCCGCTCGCCGGGGTTGGCGCACGTGCCCAGCCGGATCTCCCACCCCACCACCCGGCCCGCCTGGCCCAGCCGCGCGGAGATCCCCGCTTCGGTGGCACGCCCCTGCGACACGGCGGCCACGGAGCCGCCGACCATTTCATTGCCCACCGGCACGAGGTCCGCCTGGAAGGCCACGGGCGCCTGGAAGGCGGTGTCGGCGCACGCGCCCGCTGACGCCAGGGCGACAAGTACCACCGCAAATCGGCTGATCATTCAGATTTTCTCCAGGTTTAGCCCGCCGCCATGCGCCCGGGCAGGTACATGCGCCGCGGAGGATCCACAGGCCCGGCCGCGACCGTTGCCAGCCGGCGAGGGCTCCCCCTACTTTCGTCGTTGCCGCGCCACGTCCCCGCGGCGCGCCCATCCCCCGCGCGGACCCCCGGGACGCGCCCCGGTCAGAATCCGGCCGGGCTCGCGCGTTGACAGGGGCAGAAGCGGAGAGCTGAGCCCGCGGATCGGCGTTCCGCCCCGGCGCTCCGCCTGCCCACACGGCCCCGCCGGCACCCCCCGCGCCTCGTGGCGCATCCACCCCGAACATGCAGGAGCAGGGCCATGGTGAGCAACGCCTGCATCGGCCGCACGAGAGAACGCGCGAGCGGCCTGAAATCTGTCACGTGCGCGGCGCTCGGAACGTTGTGGCTGCTGGCGGGGGCCTGCACGCCCGGCGGCACGCAGGCGGCGCCGTCGCCCACGCGCGACGTTTCCATGCGCATGTCGCGGTGCGGGGCCGAGTCCCTGGCCCAGCCCCTTCCCCCCGTGACGGCGCTGCTGGACACGGCCGCGCTCACCGGCGACATCGCGCGGCTGCTCAAGGCGGCGCAGCTGGAGCACGGCGAAGCGGTCCTGACGCTGTGGTACCAGCCGGACGGGGTGAACCTGCGCCGCGACCTGCTGGCCCACGGGCTGGCCCCGGTG
>DATING010000500.1:0-2155 GCA_035474555.1 Longimicrobium sp.
GGAGGGGGGCGCCCGGGTGCGGCTCCGGCTGGCGCGGCGCCGGCTGACGGGCTCCACGGCCGGGGCCGCTCTGATGGCGGTGGGGCTCGTGGCCGGGCTGGGCGGGTTCATCTTCTACAACACCAACGTGCTGAACACCTACCGGACCGCCGCCGGCGTGCTGGAGGTGCGTGCGGAGTACGAGCGGCGCTACGGGCGGTACGCGGACGTGCCGCAGCCCCGCCTGGCGGGGGCCAACCTGCGCGTGGACATCCATCCCCGGCGGGGAGCGGCGGAGATCACCGGCACCTATCACCTGGTGAACAACACCGCGGGGCCCATCGATTCCATCCACCTGGCCCCCGCTCCCAGCGTCCGCACCACGGGGGTCACGTTCGACCGGCCGGCCCGGCGCGTGAACGCGGAGGACGGCTTCTGGCACCACGTCTACGCGCTCGCGACGCCGCTCCAGCCCGGCGACTCGCTGCGGCTGCGCTTTACGGTGCACCATGCGCCGCGCGGCTTCCGGAACAGCGGCTTCGACCCGGTGCTCTCCGTGACGGAAGCCAGCACCTACTTCCGGAGCCAGGACGTGCTGCCGGACATCGGCTACCAGGCCGCGCGCGAGCTCCTGAAGCCGGGTGAGCGGCGCGCGCACGGGCTGGCCGCGCGTCCCGTCATCCCCACGCTCGCCGAGGCGGAGGCGGGTGACGTCACCGGCGAAATGGGGATGGCCACCCGCGAGCGGACGACGTTCGAGGTGGTGCTGGGGACGGACGCGGACCAGGTCGCCGTGGCGCCGGGGATGCTGCGCCGCGCGTGGACGGAAGGCGGGCGCCGCTACTTTCACTACGCGACGGATGCCCGCGTCGGCTCGTACTCCTTTTTCTCCGCGCGGTACGCGGTGCACGAGGAGCGCTGGACCCCGCCGGCGGGCGGCGGGGATCCCGTCACCATCCAGGTCTACCACCACCCGGCGCACGCGGCGAACCTGCAGCGCATGGTCCGCAGCGTCCGCGCGTCGCTGGACTACAACACCCGTGCGTTCGGCCCGTATCCGCACGGGCCCGTCATCCGGCTGGTGGAGAACCCCGGCCGCGGGATGGGCGCGCACGCCGAGGCGACCACCATCGACTACACGGAAGGCTTCTCCCGCTACAATCCCGGGGGCGATCCGCGCGGGCTGGACATGCCGTTCGCCGTCATCGCGCACGAGATGGCGCACCAGTGGCAGGTGCCCCACGCCTATGCCGAGGGCGCGCCGTTGCTGTCCGAGAGCTTCGCGTGGTACGCCGCCATGGGGGTGGTGGACGAGACGTACGGGCGCGAGCACCTGGAGCGGCTGCGGCGGTTCTTCCGGCAGCCGGGCCCCATCCCGCCCATCCGCCAGTCCCAGCCGCTGCTGCGGGCCCTGGACCCGTACGCGGCCTACCGCAAGGGCCCCTTCGCCCTCTTCGCCATGCGCGAGTACATGGGCGAGGAGCGGGTGAACCTGGCGTGGCGCCGCGTGATCGAGCCGCACCGCACGGCCTCGCTGCCGGGCGCGACGTCGATGGACCTGTACCGCGAGCTGCAGGCGGTGACGCCGGACTCGCTGCGGTACCTGCTGCACGACCTGTTCGCGGCCAACACCTTCTGGGAGCTGGAGACGGAGCGGGCGTCCGCGAAACAGACCGCGGCGGGCGCGTGGGAGGTGACGCTGCGCCTGAAAGCCCGCAAGGTGACCGTGGACCCCGCGGGCAAGGAGACGGAGGTCGCGATGGACGAGTGGATCCCGGTCGGCGTCTTTGCCCCCACCGGGCAGGGCGCGGACTTCGGCGAGACGCTGTACCTGCGCAGCCACCGCATCCGCTCCGGCACGCAGACCCTGACGGTGACGGTGCCGAAGAAGCCGTCGGACGCCGGCATCGACCCGTACCTGCTGCTGATCGACCTGGAGCGGTTCGACAACGTGGAGGAGGTGGAGATTGAGGACTGAGGGTGTGACCCGGACGAAGACGCTCGAACGGCGCGTGAGCGGGCTGCTCCTGCTCTTCATCGTGGGCCTGGTCGTCAGCGGCGTGACGGCCTTTCCGCTGGTGACGGAGCTCCGCTGGCTGACGGGCGTGCTCGGCGCCGGCCCGGAGACGCGGCCGGACGAGGTCGCCGGCGTGCTCCGGTGGCTCGTCACCGTCCG
>DATING010000501.1:0-1972 GCA_035474555.1 Longimicrobium sp.
CGCAGAAAGCCCATCAGCGCGTCCAGCTGCCCGTCGTCCGGCGTGGCGCCCACGCGAAGGATGCGTCCCCCGCGCACCACCGCGGCGCCGTCCGCCGCGGCCACGTCCAGCAGCGTCACGGGCCCGGTGGTGAGCACCTGCTCGGGCGGCTCGTCGTCGGCCAGGCGCGCCAGCAGCCGGCTCTGCGCCGCACGCACGTCCAAGGCGTACTCGCGCTCGTCCAGGCGGTCGGCCGTGCCCACCTGCAGGCTGAGCGCCTGCGCAAGGAACTCGCACAGCGCGCGCACGTCGGCCGGCACGTGCTTGGGGCCGGTGTAGTGGTGGCCGCTGATGAGCCCCCACAGCCGGCCCCGGTGGATGAGGGAGATGACCAGGCTGGCCGTGACGCCCATGTTGGTGAGGTACTGCACGTGGATGGGCGACACGCTGCGCAGCACGGAGCTCCCCAGGTCCAGCGGCTGCCCCGTGAGCGGGTTGTCCGCCGGCACCAGCGGCGAGGGCGCGAACGCCAGGTCGGGGATGGCCCGCACCCAGCTGCGCAGGAACAGGGCGCGCGCCTGCGCCGGGATGTCCGACGCGGGATAGTGCATTCCCAGCCACGTCTCGATTCCGTCGTGCCGCGCCTCGCCGATGATCTCGCCGTGCCAGTCCGGGTGAAAGCGGTACACCCACACGCGGTCGAACCCCGTGAGGGCCCGCATCTCCTCCGCCATCCCCTGCGCCAGCTCGTGCAGGGAATCCGCCCCCTCCAGCCGCTGCGTGACCCCGCGCATCACCGCCCCGAACTGCTCCGGCGCCACCTGCCGTCGCGCCGTCCCCGGCTCCAGCTCCAGGATCACCAGGCCGCCGCTGCGGTGCAGGGTGGCGTCCATCCGGCACGCGCGCCCCGCGGGCGGCGCCACGCGCAGGCTGCCGAAGGCGCGGTCCTGCCCGCCCAGGGCCATGCGCCGCACCTCCTCCGCCGCCTCCTCGCCCAAGACCAACGCCAGCGGCTGGCCGGCGAGCCCGCGCGCCGGCAGGTCCAGGTGCGCCTGGGCCGAGGCGCTGGCTTGCGCGACCTCCAGCCCCGGCTCGCGCAGGGCCAGCAGCACCCCGTACGGCTGCACGGCGCCGGGGATGTGGATGGGCTCGCGGTCGCAGTTGGTAAGGTCGATGGGCGCGTCGGGCTGCACGAAGTCCAGCGGCGCGTCGGCGCCGGGGGTGAGCAGCGGCTGCGGAGCGCGCGCGTTCACGACACCGTCGCCGGCTCGGGGAGGGCCATGACGCCGGGGACGGCCAGCCACGCCTCCAGCGCCGCGAAGCAATCCACGGCGCCGGCCACCACGCGGGGCCCGCTCCCCGTGTCGTCCGCGAAGCGCGTCACGGCCCGGCCGAACTCCTTCCAGCGGTCGCCCGTCCGCTCACCGTAGCCGTGGTAGTAGGCGGCGCCGTGCTCCGGCGTGACCCCCAGCGGCCCCGCCACGCGGCGGTGGATGATCCGTCCGCCCAGGCTGGCCCCCTCCAGCACGTACAGCGCGCCCAGCGCCGCGGCCGCGTCCATCGGCGCGGGGGCGGGGGGAAGCGCCCCGCACGGGCGGATCCCCAGGGCGGCGAGGTCGCGCTCCATCAGGGGCAGCTTTTCCCGGCCGCTCCCCAGCCCCGCCGCGGCGATGCCGGGCGTGCGCCACAGGGCGGGCTCCCAGGCGGCATGGAACGCGTGCAGCGCGCGCAGGGCCGCGGCGTACCCGCCGGGGGTCGCGAGCTGGTCCAGCGACGGCATGGCCGCTTCCACCCGGGCGTGGTGTTCCGCCGTGGCGGATTTGAGTTCAGCGAGCAGCATGGAGCAGGGTTGAAGCACGTCGGGCGAGTCGCGATGGAGATCGGCCTTCGTCCGGGCAAATAGCAGGCCTCGTCCCTGGCGGAGCTCTCAGCGGGGCAGGCTCTTACGGCGCCCGCTGCGCGGAGCCCCTCACCCCCCGGCCCCCTCTCCCGC
>DATING010000502.1:0-2879 GCA_035474555.1 Longimicrobium sp.
GCCGCGCTTCCTCATCCAGGGAGCACGCATGAAGAAGATCGCGCTGGACGTAGAGACGCTGTCGGTGGAGTCGTTCGAGCTGGCCCGCAGCGAGCCGGTGGTCCGCGGCACCGTGCAGGCGCACGAGGGGCTGCTGGTCACGGGCGGCCGGTCCTGCTACCGCACCGCCTGCTGCCCCGAGACCACGCTCTGCTGATCCGCCGGCGCGGCCGAATCGCGGCCGCGCTTCCTCATCCAGGGAGCACACGATGAAGAAGACCACGCTGGACGTAGATACCCTCGCCGTGGAGTCGTTCGAGGTCGGCGGCGGCGAGCTGCTGGCACGCGGCACCGTGCAGGCGAACGAGGGGATGCTGAGCGTGTCCACGCGCGACACCTCGTGCGACCGCACGCGCTGCTGCCCCCGGACCGATCTCTGCTGATCGGCCGCTCTACCGCCTCGCCGACCGTGGCGAGGCTGCGCCGGATCCTTTCCGGCGCGCGGCGGCGGGCGGCACGGCCCAGGCCGGCCGGATCCCGCCGCCTGGCGTTTTTCAACTCCCGCAAGGAGCACCGCATGAAGAAGATCTCGCTGAACGTCGAGACGCTGGCCGTGGAATCGTTCGAGGTCAGCGGCGGCATGGAGCAGGCCCGCGGCACCGTGCAGGCCAACGACGGCTCGCTGAACGACGCCTGCTACAGCCACGTGGGCTCGTGTAACCGCACGGCCTGCTGCCCGGACACCACCTTCTGCTGATCGGCCCACAGGCCATCGCAGGAACGAACGAAAGCGGGGCGGCTCCGGAAAGGGGCCGCCCCGCTCGTTTTTCATCGCCCATCCGCCCGCCAGGCTACATCACCCGCCGGCCCGTCAGGCTGCCGCTGTCGCCGGACAGCTCCCACGAGCCCGTGAACGCCGTCGCGTCCGTGAAGTTCACGCGGATCGTCAGGGCGCCGTCCGGCGTGCTGCCCGTGACCACCATCTGCTGCCCCGTGGCCGTGACGCTGCTGATGGGGAGGGGCGGGGTGATGCTCGTGGTGATCTGCCCCGTGTACGCCCCCGGCGTCCCGCCGACGGTCATTCCGCCCGTGACGGGCTGCCCCTGCACGCTGGTGGCGAACTCGTAGCGCCCCACCGGATTGACGGTTGCGGCGGAGGCCGGCGCGCTGCTGGTGCCCATGCCGGTGCCCGCGGTGGTCGTCGTGGCCGCGGGGGCGCACGCGCTCACGGCCAGCGACAGCGTGGCGGCGAGGAAGAGCCTGGTCTTCATGGAAGTGCTCCGTACGTGGGGAGGGGGAAACGGCTCCGGCAGATGATGTCCCGGCCGCCAGCAGTGTACAGCGCCCGCGCCGACGTGGACAGAGGTGTTGCCGCCGGATGGAGATGGTACAGGTGGCGCGGGCCACCTCTCGGGAGCGAATGAATTCGCGGCTTCGCGGCTACAACTTCACACTGTCCGCCTGCGCGGACACCACGGCGGCGCATCTCCGATGGATGACCGGCATCGGCCGCCCGGCCCGGGCCACAAGAACCGATCAGCCCAAACGGCAGAGTGCGTGAGTGCGGAAGAACCCAACTCCCGCACTCACGCACTCCACGCACTAACACACTACCGAACTGCGTCCTACCGGGCCTTCTCCTCGGCCACCCAGCGCTCGATCTTGCCGCGCAGCATGGGCAGCGTCACGGTGCCGTCCTCCAGCACCTTGTCGTGGAAGGTGCGGATGTCGAAGCGGCTTCCCAGCTCGCGCTCGGCCATCTCGCGCAGGCGGCGGATCTCCAGGTTGCCCAGCATGTACGCCGTGGCCTGCCCGGGCCAGCCGATGTAGCGGTCCACCTCGTTCTCCACGGCCTGCCGGTTCTCGGCCGTGTGGCGCAGCATGTAGTCGATGGCCTGCTCACGCGACCACCCCAGCACGTGCAGGCCCGGGTCCACCACCATGCGGGCCGCGCGCAGGGCCTCGTTGCTCAGCAGCCCCATGCGGTCCATGTCCGACGAGAACAGCCCCATCTCGTCCGCCAGCCGCTCCGCGTACAGCCCCCACCCCTCGCTGAAGCCCGAGTTGCCCAGGAAGCGCGTGATCATGTGCGCCCCCTCGCGCTCCTGCGCGATGGCCAGCTGCAGGTGGTGCCCCGGGATGGCTTCGTGAAAGGCCGTGGACTCGATGCCCACGCGGGTCTGCTCCTCGGGCTTGTACGTGTTGATGCGGTACTTGCCCGGGCGCGTGCCGTCCTCGCTGGGCGTCTCGTAGCTGGCGCCGGGCGCGGAGATCTCCTCGAACTCCTGGTAGGGCTCGATGATCACGTCCGCCTTGGGCAGCCGGCCGAACCAGCGCGGCATGGCCGTGCGGCCGCGCTCGATGGCGGCGCCGGCGTAGTCCACGATCTCCTGCCGGTTGCTGAACAGGAACTGGCGGTCGGTGCGAAAGCGCTCCAGCAGCGCCGGCACGTCCGACGTGTTGAAGCTGCGCTGCGCGATGGTGCGCATCTCCGCCTGGATCTTGTCCATCTCCCGCAGGCCGATCTCGTGGATCTCCTGCGCGGGCACGTCCAGCGTGGTGAAGGAGCGCACGGCCGCCCGGTAGCAGTCCGCGCCGTTGGGGTTGGCCACGATGCCGATGGCGTCACGCGAGGCGGGCAGGTACTCGTTCACCAGGAAGTCGCGGTAGCGGCGCATGGCCGGGTACAGCTCGCTGGTTACGACCTGCTCGAACTCCGTGCGGAACGCCGGCGTGCTGTCGCGCTGCATGGGGCTGGCGAACGGCGACTCCGCCGGCGGCGAGGCCAGCAGCACGTCCATCTGCTCCATGACGCGGACCACGTTCACCCGCGGCGCGCGGTAGCCCAGCCGCAACCCCTCGCGCAGGTTGGCGATCTCCGTGTCGATCTGCGTGTCCAG
>DATING010000503.1:0-5373 GCA_035474555.1 Longimicrobium sp.
GTCCGCGAAGGCGGACATCACGTTTTCGGTGCCGCGAATTCATTCGCCGGGGCTGGGAGGCCGCCCGGAGGCTTCCCCTCGAACCACGCCGCGATCTCCTCCAGCGGCTTGCGGCCCAGGTCGGGGACGCGGGCGTCGGGGGCGGGATAGCCGACGGGCATCAGCAGGAACGCCTTTTCGTTCTCCGGCCGCTTGAGCAGCGCGCCCAGGAACCCCATGGGCGACGGGGTGTGGGTGAGCGTCGCCAGCCCCATCCGGTGCAGCGCCGCCACGAAGAAGCCCGCCGCGATGCCGCAGCTTTCCGTCGTGTAGTAGTTCGTGCGCCGGCTGCCGTCCGCGTTCACGCCGTGGATGTGGCGGAACATCACCACCACGTACGGCGCCGTCGTGATGTGCTCCTTTACCGCGTCCGTGCCCAGCGGCGCCAGCGCGGACAGCCACTCCGGCGGCATCCGCCCCCCGTAGTTGACCCGCTCCTCCGCTTCGGCCGCCTCGCGCATCCGCCGCTTGATGTCGGGGTCGGAGACGACGACGAACGTCCACGGCTGCTGGTGCGCCCCCGACGGCGCCGTCCCCGCCGTGCGCACCGCCAGCTCGATCAGCTCGCGCGGCACCGGATCATCCGAGAAGTGGCGCGTGGTGCGGCGCCGGTCCATCTCGGCGTAGAAGTCGCGCGCCCGCCGCAGCATCTCGTCTTCGGGAAGCCGGCCGAACGCGAGCGGGACGAACGGTTTGGGATCGGTCATGGGGAGGCGGCGGGGCCGGGTGCGGGGGAGAAGGTCCTGGGACGATGTAGCCCCTCCGTGCACGTGGTGCAACCTTGGGAGCGGTCAACGCGGGGTGTAGATTCCCGCGCCAATCATCCGTAGGTTATCCGGAACGCCTGAGTCCGCCACCCGCGAGCCCGCCGTGCGATGGAACCGCTCTCCGTCCCGTTCAGCATCACTACGAACACCAAGGCGCTCGATGGCGTGATCATCATGCGCGGCGTGCTGGCCACGCAGGCGGACGGGCTTGTGCTCGAGTACACCGCGGCGGAGAACTACTACGGGATCAAGCCGACGGTGGAGACGGGGATTCGCACCCTGACCATCCCGTGGACCGAGATCCAGTCCCTCCAGTACCGGCGCCTGTACTGGGGATTGGGCCCGGGAGCGCTGGTGCTGCAGACGCGCAGCCTGCGCGCGCTCGAGGGCGTGTCCGCGGCGCAGGGCAACGAGCTCACCCTCCAGGTGCGCCGCGTCGACCACCTGGCCGCGCGCGAGCTGGCCTCCAGCGTGGAGCTCGCCCTGGCCGAGCACCGCCTGCTCGCCTTCGAGGCGCGGGACGAGCCCCGCTCCCTCGACCCCGGCGAGCCGCCCCGCACCCTCCCGTCGGCCTGATCGGCGCGATTCCATTACGCACCCGTCCCATGAGCCTGTACGAACTCCATCCGGACCGGCTTCAGCCCGTTTCCGAGACCTCGTTCCACGCCGAGGGTCTGCGCGAGCGGGACGACCTGCAGCGGCTGCTGCGCGACCAGATCGAGGTCATCGCGCCGGACACCCTGGTGCTGGCCGAGGAGTTCTGCGACTGGGAAGACAGCCGTCGCCGCATCGACCTGCTGTGCCTGGACCGGGACGCGCGGCTGGTGGTGGTGGAGCTCAAGGCGACGGACGACGGCGGGCACATGGAGCTGCAGGCGCTCCGGTACGCGGCCATGGTGTCTACGCTTACCTTTGAGCAGGCCGTGCACGCCCACGCCCGCTACCTGGGCGACCGCGGGATCGGCGGGGATGCCCGCAGCCGGATCCTGGAGTTCCTCGGCTGGGACTCGGAGGAGCAGGCCGGGTTTGCGTCCGACGTCCGGATCGTACTCGCGTCGGCGGACTTCTCGCGGGAAATCACCACCGCCGTCCTGTGGCTCAACCAGCGCGACCTGGACATCCGCTGCGTCCGGCTCCGCCCGCACCGGCTGAACGGCGCGCGGCTGCTGGACGTGCAGCAGATCGTCCCCTTGCCCGAGGCGGAGGAGTACCAGGTGCGCGTGCGGGCCAAGGAGCACGAGCAGCGAGCCCAGCGGCGCGAGGTACCGGCGGACTACGACAGCGTCTGGCGGACGGTGGAAGAATCTCGCCCGGCCGAAGAGATCGCCGTGCTGCGCGAGGTGGAGCGGTGGTTCCTGGGGACGGGTGAAGCCGTGTTCGCGCTCCGGAGCGGCAGCGGGTTCGGGTTCAGCTGCGTGGCGCCCGGGGGAAAGGAGTGCTACCTGTTCAAGGTGAGCACCAAGGGACAGGTCCAGGTCTGGTTCCAGTACCTCCTGAACAACCCGCCGTTCACGGACGAGACGGTACGGCACGCGTTGCGGGAGCGGTTGAACCAGGTCCCCGGCGTGGACATTCTGCCGGACCGGATCCGCGGAAAACCCGCGTTCCCCCTGGCGCTGCTGCAGGATCGGACCGCCATGACCGCCTTTCAGCAGGCGTGGGAATGGGTCATGCGCGAGCTGCAGTAGCCGGCCACGAACCGCCCCGTCCCCTCCCGTCGCCCTGATCCCCCGTTCACGCGGTTGAAGCCTCGTTCGGCGAGCTCCGCGAGCCCGAGACGGGGCTTGTGGCTTTCCCCGCGGCGGCCTTCATCCGCTCCCGACGGAAGCTGCCCCTCCCGCACCGCGCCCCGCCCGTCCCCTGATCCTCCATCCGTTGCCTGCTGTCCCCTGTAACCTGTCCCCTGTCCCCCGCCGTTGCGGTCGCCCGCTATTCCCTATTCCCTATTCCCTATTCCCTATTCCCTCCAGCCTCCCTCCCGCCCCCGGCACCAACTTTGACACACCCCCTCCGCCCCGTCTAGATTGCGCGCCTCTTTTTCCGGCGGTGGCGCCGGGCGGGCATGCACGGAGCGGAAAGCGGATGGAGCGTCTGACACGCGCCCGGCTGGACGAGATCCTGGAGCGGTGCCGGGGGCTGCGCGTGGCGGTGGTGGGCGACCTGATGCTGGACGTCTACCTGGTGGGCGCCGTGTCGCGCATCTCCCCCGAAGCGCCCGTGCCGGTAGTGAACGTGAGTGAGGAGCGGGTGGCGCTGGGCGGCGCGGCGAACGTGGCCGCCAACGTGGTGGCCCTGGGCGCCGATTGCGAGCTGGTGGGATGCGTGGGCGCCGACGCCGCCGGCCTGCAGATCCGCGCCGAGCTCACCCGGCTGGAGGGCGGCACGGTGCATCCGCGGCTGGTCGAGTTCACCGACCGCCCCACCACCACCAAGACGCGCGTCGTGGCCCGCCACCAGCAGGTGGTCCGCTTTGACCGCGAGCGCGACGACGACGTGTCGGGCGACTGCGAGGCCGAGCTGGTGCAGGCCGTGCGCGATGCCGTGGCCGCCGCCGACGCGCTGGTGCTGGAGGACTACAACAAGGGCGTGCTGGTGCCCTCCGTGATCCGCGCGGCCGTCGAGGCGGCGCAGGCGGCGGGCATTCCCAGCGTGGTGGATCCCAAGTTCCGCAACTTCTTCGCGTTCGGCGGGGCCACCGTCTTCAAGCCCAACGCGGTGGAGCTGAGCAGCGCGCTGGGGATGCCCCTGCGCGCGGACGACGACGCGTGGCTGGAGGAGGCGCGCGGGCGCGTGGGCGCCCGGCACCTGCTGCTGACGCTGGGCGAGCACGGGATGGCGCTGCGCTCGGAGGATGGGGCAACGCTGCGCGTGCCCACGGTGGCGCGCGAGGTCTACGACGTCTCCGGCGCGGGGGATACGGTGACCGCGTTCCTGGCCGTGTCCCTGGCCGCCGGCGCCACGATCGAGGAAGCCGCCGTGCTGGCGAACCTCGCCGCCGGCATCGAGGTCGGCAAACCCGGCGTCGCCACCGTGACCCCCGACGAAGTCCGCGCCATGTTCGCCGACCGCGACCGCGACCGGCAACGGGATTGAGGGACGACGGCCCTCACCCGGCCTCGCTCAGGCTCGTCCACCCTCTCCCACAAACTGCGTGGGAGAGGGTATACACCCCAGCCCGTGCCGGACGGCAGGCTGTAAAAGCAGTTGCAGTTCTCCCCCTCCTGCCCGCGAAGCGGGGGAGGGGGCCGGGGGGAGGGGGCCCTCGGCGCGCGGCAGGGATTTCGCTCCCGCGCACCGGACGTTGCGCCCGCGCTGACGTTCAACCTCCCCCAGGGTTTTGGGGGAGGTGCGAGCCTTGGCGAGCGGTGGGGGCGCCGTGGGGACTCCGCGCCCGCGCTGACGTTCAACCTCCCTCGGGGAACACGCGATGAAGCGCACCGCCATCGCCGCGATCGTGACGGCGGCCATCCTCCCGCTGGCCGCCACGTCCTGCACTTTACGCCAGGTGAGACCCAACATGCAGACCGTGCACACCGACAACGCACCGGCCGCCATCGGCCCCTACAGCCAGGCCATCGTGGCCAACGGCTTCGTCTTCACGGCCGGCCAGGTGCCGTTCGACCCCGTGAGCATGCAGATCGTGGAGGGCGACATCGCCGCGCAGACGGAGCAGGTGATGCGGAACCTGCAGGCCATCCTGCAGCAGGCCGGCGCCGACCTCTCCACCGTGGTCAAGACGACCGTGTTCCTCAAGGACATGAACGACTTCGCGGCCATGAACGAGGTGTACGCGCGGCACTTCGGCGAGCACAAGCCGGCGCGCAGCACCGTGCAGGTGGCCCGTCTTCCCCGCGACGTGGCGGTGGAGATCGAGTGCGTGGCCGTCCTGCTGGACCGCTAATTGTAGCAGGCCCCGGGCGCCCTCCGCGCAATGGAGGGCGCCCCCTCTTTTTTCCTGGACCGCAGACCGGCAGCGCGACAACTGATGCTCAATCCGCACATCTTCCGGCAGTACGACATCCGCGGCGTGGTGGGCCCCGACGTGACGGCCGAGGTGGCCGAGAACATCGGCCGCGCCTTTGCCTCGCTGGCCCGCCGGCGCCTGGGCAAGGTGCAGCCCGTGCTGGCCCTGGGCCGCGACAACCGCCTCACCAGCGACGAGCTGGCTGCCGGCGTGCGCCGCGGCATGGTGGCCGCCGGGATCAAGGTGGTGGACGTGGGCCTCGTGCCCACCCCCGCGCACAGCTTCGCCTTCTCGCACTGGAAGCTGGACGGGGGCCTGCAGGTGACCGGCTCGCACAACCCGCCGCAGTACAACGGGTTCAAGATGACGCTGGGCGGCCGCTCCATCTTTGGCGACTCCATCCAGGAGATCCGCCGGATGATCGAGGAGCAGGACTTTGAGACGGGCGACGGCGAGGTGGAGAACCGCGACGTGATGGAAGAGTACGTCCAGGTCCTGTCGTCCAAGTTCCAGATCCAGCGCCCCATCAAGGTGGTGGTGGACTGCGGCAACGGCACCGGCTCCATCGTGGCCACGCGGCTCATCGAGGCGCTGGGCTCCAAC
>DATING010000504.1:0-3535 GCA_035474555.1 Longimicrobium sp.
CGGCGAATTCATTCGCTCTGCCCGAACTCCGCAGTTCCCGACGACGTCTGTCTCTCCAGCGACTGCGCCGCTATCCTTTCCCTGCCGTCATGTCATGCCCGGTGGACGAGGATCGTCGCCCGGACCGCCCTTCGCTTCCCCGCCCGGATCATCATCATGCGCCTGCATCGCATCCTGCTCCTGCCCGTCGCCGCCGCCCTGCTTGCCGCGTGCGGCGCCACGCGGGGCGGAGCGCAGAACCAAGTTACGTACTACGTGGCCCCGTTCACGCGCGAGTGCACCGGCGAGATGGTGATGCAGTGCATGCTGGTAAAGGAGACGCCGGCCGGCGAGTGGGAGAACTTCTACGACACGATCGAGGGATTCACCTACGAGCCGGGCTACGACTACGTGCTGCGCGTGGGCTGGCGCGAGGTGTCCAACCCGCCTGCCGACGGCTCCTCCCGCGCCTACTGGCTCATCGAAACGGTCGAAAAGAAGCCCGCCGCGACGCGGTAGTCACGGCGAGCATCCGGGCCGGGGCAGGACACGAGCGTCCGGTCCCGGCATCCAGCTGGGCGAATGAATTTGCGGCTCTGAAAACCCGCAATGTCGGCCTGCGCGGATAGCTCGTGCCCCGGTCAGCCCGTGTGCACCCGAGCGAAGTTCAGCAGTTGAAGCCTCACGCAGTTTGTGAGGCTTTCCGCAGTTGTTGCGGCGGCTTCAGCCGCTCCGTCTCGCCCTCCGCCCAACCTTCTGGATACCCACTTCCCCACTTCCGCACTTCCGCACTGCCGTTCACCCCCCGATCCCCACCGCCTCCCGCGCCCCGGCCCGCCCCTCCGGCGTGAGCGCCAGGCGGTCGTCGACGTCGCGGGCGATCAGGCCGCTGCCTTCCGCGCGGCGCACGACGCGCTGCGCGAACTCGGGCTCCCAGCGCAGGTGCTCGTGCAGGTGCGACTCGCGGCACTCCTCCGCCGCCTCGGGCGATCCCTCGTGGTTCAGCAGGTGGATGGAAAGCATGGTCTGCGCGAACTCCCACCGCTGCCGCGCCCGCCGCCGCGCGATGGCCAGCAGCCCGCGCTCCGGCGCGAAGCAAAAGACGAGGAAGAACACCACGCCCGTCATCGTGGCCATCGATCCCGCGATGGACACGTCGAACAGGTAGCTCATCCAGTAGCCCGCCAGCGCGCTCACCACCCCCAGCCCCATGCTCAGCCCGATCATCCGCGGCAGCCGGTCCGTCAGCAGGTAGGCGGACGCGGGCGGGGCAATCATCAGCGCCACCACGAGCACGGAGCCCACCGCGTCGAACGCACCCACGGCCGTCACCGACACCAGCGTCATGAACAGGTAGTGGATGACGCCCGGCGCGAACCCCAGCGCCCCCGCCAGCGCCGTATCGAACGTCGTGAGCTTGAGCTCCTTGTAGAACGCGGCGATGAAGGCCGCGTTCAGCAGCAGCACGCCCACCATCAGCCACAGGATGCGCGGCCCCACGTCCGTGCCGCCGATGGTCAGCCGGTTGAAGGGTGCGAACGCCAGCTCCCCCAGCAGCACCGCATCCACGTCCAGGTGCACGTTCCCCGCGAAGCGCGAGATCAGGATCACGCCCACGCTGAACAGCGCGGGAAACACGAGCCCGATGGCCGCGTCCTCGCGCACCAGCCGCGTGCGGTTCAGCATCTCCACCAGCGACACCGTCAGCACGCCCGTCAGCGCGGCGGCCAGCACCAGCAGCGGCGACGCGATGTTCTCCGTGACGAAGAACGCCAGCACGATGCCCAGCAAAATGGCGTGGCTGATGGCGTCGCTCATCAGCGACATCCGCCGCAGCACCAGGAACACGCCGGGAAGGGCGCAGGCCGCGGCCGTGACCGCCGCGATCCACTGGATCTCCTGTTCGGGAACCATCATCCGCCGTTCTCCTCTTCCCCGCCCTCGCGGCGGTCCATCTCCGAGCGCCCCGCGGGGGTGATGCTCCAGCCGTCCGCGCCCGTGCGCCGGGCCCAGCCCCGCTCCGACAGCGCCATCAGCTCGTGCCGCGCGCCGGGGTGCATGGCCTCCAGCACGGCGCTGGTGTGCACGTGCTCCTGACCGCCGTGCTGCACGGCCAGCGCATGCAGGTCGCGCAGCACGGAATGCATGTGCAGCTGCCGCCGGTTGCGCGCCTGCCGCACGGACTCCCACACCAGCCCGCGGTTGGGCGCAAAGGCGAGGGAGAACAGGACGATGGCCGTCAAGCACAGCACGATCGTCGGGCCCGTGGGCACGTGCTGCGCGAGCGAGCTGATGACGGCGCCGCTGACGCCTGCCAGCGCGCCGAAGAAGCCGGCGAGGATGATCATCGCCCCCATGCGGTCCGTCCACTGCCGCGCGGCCGCCGCCGGGGCCACGACCATGGCGCTCATCAGCACCACGCCCACCGTCTGCAGTCCGATGACGATGGAGAGGACGAGGACGGACGTGAGCAGGATGTCGATCCACTTCACGGGAAAGCCCAGCGATGCCGCGAAGTCCGGATCGAAGGAAAGGAGCTTGAACTCCTTCCAGAACAGGGCGGCGATCCCCAGCGCGATGCCGCCGAGCGCCGCGATCATGACCACGTCCCGCTGCAGCAGCGTGGCCGCCTGCCCAAAGAGGAAGCGGTCCAGGCCGGCCTGGCTGGCGTCCGGGCGCTTCTGGATGAACGTCAGCAGCACGAGCCCGAACCCGAAGAAGACGGAGAGCACGATGCCCAGCGCGCTGTCTTCCTTGACCCGCGTGGTGCCCACGATGCGCATCACCAGCAGCGTGCCGATCCACCCCGCCACGGCCGCGCCCAGGACGAGCACCAGCGGCGCCTTGCTCCCCGTGAGCAGGAACGCCAGCGCGATCCCCGGCAGGGCCGCGTGGCTGATGGCGTCGCCCAGCAGGCTCTGCTTGCGGAGCACGGCGTACGAGCCCAGCGCGCCGCTCGTGGCGCCGAGGGCAGCCGCGCCGAGCGCCACCGTGCGCAGCGTGTAGTCGTTGAAGAGGTCCGGGAGTGCCATGGCCGCCCGCCTCAGTCCGCCGCCAGGGGCAGGGACGGGTGGTCCACCGCCTCCACGTGCCCGTTGCGGCGCTGCAGGAAGGGGACGCGCCCCCCGTAGGTGAGCCGCAGGTTTTCTTCCGTGAACACGTCGTTCACGGGGCCGCTGGCAATGCGGCGCACGTTCAGCAGCAGCACCTGGTCGAAGTACTCCGGCACCGTCTCCAGGTCGTGGTGCACCACGACGACCGTCTTCCCCTGGCGGCGCAGCTCCTGGAGCACGCCCACGATGGCGCGCTCGGTACGCGCGTCCACCCCCTGGAAGGGCTCGTCCATCAGGTACAACTGCGCGTCCTGCACCAGCGCGCGGGCAAGGAAGACGCGCTGCTGCTGGCCGCCGGAGAGCTGCGAGATCTGGCGCTCGGCGAACTCCTGCATCCCCACCTGCTCCAGCGCGGCCATGGCCATCTCGCGCTCGCGCCGGCCCGGCCGCCGCAGCCACCCCAGCTTGCCGTAGCGGCCCATCATCACCACGTCCAGCACGCT